>NZ_JBSGBY010000189.1:0-13293 GCF_053601505.1 Nocardia sp. NPDC004722 | reverse complement strand
CTTGGCCAGCTGCCGTTGCAACATGCGCTGCCATCCGGCGAACTCCCGGGGCTCCGCCCCCACCGAGGCCACCGAGATCGTGTCGGACACCAACGTTTCGACCGTTATCCACGGAATCACCGAGCCGCTCCGCATCGCACCTGCCCGTGCCAGCTGTTTCACCGAATGCAAGGTCCACCTCCCAACTCATTGAATGTACCGTTATTTAGCGGCTCATTCAATGGGTCTCGGAGGCTTGCGGGCTTGGCCGCTCTCCGCGACGGAACAACCTCGGTGGTTTAGCTCTGTCGTTGCCATTCCGGAATTCGGCGCCCCCGCGCCGTCCCTCGGCGCCGATCATGACGTGATGGGAGGTTCGTTGGCTCCGGCGAGGGCGAGAAATCCGGCGCCGGCCAGGACCGCGACCTCGCCGAGCTTCGACGGAACCACCCGCAGCCCGGGCAGATACCCGAGCCTCGCATGCTCGGCCACAGCCGTGCCCAGAGGGTTCCACAGCGATCGCCCCGCTGCGGTGACACCGCCACCCAGCACCACCAGATCGACGTCGAGCAGCGCGCTCACCGAGGCGATGGCGCGGCCCAGCGCGGTCCCCGCCCGGCCCAGTGCCGCCACTGCGACGGGGTCACCGGCGCCAGCGTCGGCGGTCAAGTCGGTCAGGGACTCTCCGCGCCATCCCTGCGTCCGCGCCCACCGGCACAGTGCCAGCCCGCCCGCCACCGCCTCCAGACAGCCGTGACCGCCGCAAGCGCATGGTTCGTCGAAGCCGGGCACCAGTACGTGACCGATGTTGCCCGCATTGCCGGTGCGACCGACCACCGCGAAGCCGCCGACCGTGATCCCGCCGATGACATGCTCGGAAATCGACAGCGAGAGCGCCTCGGTCGCCTCGCGCGCCGCACCGAAGTGCCGCTCGCCCAGCGCCAGGCACACTCCATCGACCGCGAGGTGCACGGCGGCGCCCGGAAAGAGCTCACGCGCCGCGGCAACGAGGGTGAAGCCCGACCTCCACTCCGCGACTGTCGGCGGTGCGACGATGCCCGCCGCCATATCGATCGGCCCGGTGCACGCGATACCGAGGGACGTGACCTCGGTCCCGGCCGCCGCCTTGGCCAGCAGGTCGGCGCAACACTCCCAGGCTGCTCGATCCGGGATCGGCGCGTGCAGGATGTCCTCTGTTTCGACATCGTCGGCGACCTGGGCCGCGGTGAAGCGAGCGGGCCCGATCTCAAGTGCCAGCAGGGTCATGAACCGACCACCCGCACAGCCCTTTCCGCTCCGGTGCGAGATGAGGTCATCGATCGCCGGTACCGGTGGGCCGCAGGGGACGTCCCAGCACCAGCATCCGCTGGGGCACGGGCGCAGGCTCGGCATGCCTCGGATTCTCGCCGGTGCGAATGATCCGTATGGGCCGACGATGATCGGTCAGGACCGTGCGATGGCGATCCAGATCCTCGACGACCTTGCCGGCGTTGTCGTAGGCGATTCCCGCCCAGATCATCGCGCGCGGATTGTCACCCCTGTTGATCAGGGCTTGGACCAATTGCTCGCAGCTGGCGAGAAGCGGACAGTCATGACAGGTCTGGACGGCTGCTCGCCAGGTTTCGGGTGTTCCGATGTCGAGATCCCAGTGATCGGGGCCATCGGCGCAGGGTGGGCGCTGGGACTTGGCCGCGCCGATCGCGACCGGTGTGTACGCAGCGGTGGTTGTGGGCGACGTGATAGTCGCGTAGGTGATACGCATGGCCGTCTCCGGGGAATACCTGGGACGCACTCGGGGTGGTCCCTGTTCGGGAGGATCGTCAGGGCCGCTCAACGGTCCCCGGAAGCCGACGAATAGTGCCGGTCCCGGCACGTTAACCGACCCGTGGCTAAGGCCGCAAGGGTTTACACCGTTATATAACGGCACATTGACTTGGGTTCACCTGTGTTGCATCGTTGTATAGCGGCTCGTTAGATTCCGAACCGCTCTTACGCCGTCAACTCTCCGAGGACGATCGCCACTGTGGAGTACACAATCGATGAACTAGCTCGGGCGGCTGACACGACCGTGCGTAGCGTTCGCGTGTACCACGAACGCGGCCTTCTCCCCTCGCCGGACGTACGCGGTCGCATCGGCTACTACGACGCCGATCATTTCAACCGGCTGCAGACCATCAGTCGGCTGCTGAGCCGCGGGATGAAGCTCAACGGCATCCGAGAGTTGCTCGATGCCTGGGATCGCGGCGAAGGTTTGGCTGAGGTGCTCGGTGTCTCGGATCAATCCGATACCGGCGGGCAGATGTCGCCCAATCCTGCCGATCTCTCGGCCGATCTGCCCGAACCGCTGCGGAAAGCTCTCGCCGAGAGCGACGACCCTCTGCAGTCTTATCGCCTGATCAACCCACGCTGCGGTGATCTCGCCCTGCGCCTGGTGGATGCCGGACTGCCCGTCGCCCAGGCGATCGCGATGGTGGAACGGCTCAGGGCTGATTGTGTCCAGCTCGCTGATCGATATTCGCCAGAGATGTTTCACCATCTGGCCGGTCGTGCCTATGAGCAGTCCGCGCGGTCAGCCAAGGACCGCAGTGCTTTCGAGACAAATCTCGCGATCGCCCGCTTGCTGATCACCCATGCGGCGGCCGAGCTGTTCGAACAAACCCTGACCCGTTCGGCCGCCCTCGCCCAACAGGATTGACGGTTCGCCGGCCGCGCGCTGTGCCGCAACACGATTCAACCTGCAACGTTTGACTGCCCGGCTGACCGGGTCTCGACAGGCCTACGCGATCCGGCCAGCGCCAGAATGGCGGCACGGGCGCCCGACGGTGTGGGCTGTCTCGGGTGTAGATAATGCGATTTTGCTCGGTGATGTGTTGCGCACCTTAACATTTCGCACGGTATCGACCGAGTCGTCGCCGTCGCTTGTGATGGAGGCGACGGCGCGACTCGCTACAATCGTCATCGGGGTGTGCCGGGCAGCACGAGGACTGCGTCTTCGAAACCTGCACGAGGCCCGGCGTGAACGAGTAGATCGCGATGGTGTTCGGAAAGACCGGAGCGCCGATCGGTTGCGCTGCCGCGTTGGGCGCCTTGTGCGCGGGAGCTCCTGCCGAGGGTGGTTGTAGCCGCGGAGTCTTTCGGTAATGAGCCAGGGCTGGTGTTCCAGTTCGTGGATGACATCATCGGGCTGTGCGGCGATCCTCGGACCACAGGTAAATCTGCAGGCCGAGATGTGCTCAGGCGTAAACGGACCGTACCGGTCGTGGGCGCGTTCGTATCCGATACTGCTGCAACGCGACAACTCGCAGACCTCTGGCTGTCACAGATACCGATGACAGCCGCAGAGATGGAGACGCGACCGGCCTTGTCAGAGAAGCCGGAGGTCTGGCCCGTGCCAGCGAGCTTGCCGAACGTTGTGTCGCAGCCACGCTGACGGCACCGGCTGCAGATCTGCACACCGCAGATCTGGCCTCGCTTGCCCAGCTGGTTGCCGACTGCAAGGCGCGAAGGCGCCGACCGCAGAACCGGAACGGCTACGTCGGCCGGAGTGCAGCTCAGCACTGGCCGATCAGATGGTTCACATTGGGGGGCGGCTGGAGAGGGGGTCACTTATTCACAGCCGTCGCCAGCCTACTACAGGAATCTCTTCTAGGAAAAGAACTACATGGGGACCGCGTTTCATGCGTGTCACCTGCGCAAATACAGGGTCCGCGTCCGCAAGATATGCGTGGTCCGTCCGCAAGATATGCGCGGCGTCCTGGGCGAACACCGACACCCGCGTCCGCAAGGTATGCGTGAACAAAGCTCGATTCACTCGACCGCCGGGCCATCACCTGTGCACAACGTCCGCAGCGTATGCGTGGATAACTTCTCTCCTTCACTGTCCGCGAGCTATGCGTGCTGTCCTGGTGTTTCCCGGCTGGCACCTGCTCGGCATCCGAACTACGGAATTGCATTCTGACCTGCGATGATGTGTCGCAACGCAGCAAATTTCGACTCGCCATGACACGCATATCTCGCGGACGCGATCTATCCACCGTCCGCGAGATATGCGTGGACAACGCCCTGAGCGTCCGCAAGTTATGCGTAATCCACGCCCCACCGTCCGCGAGTTATGCGTGCGATGGACCCCCGCCGTCGGCCGCGAATCGTCCGGGCTTGAGGCCGTTCGCGTGTCCGCGAGTTATGCGTGCCGACGGTCCTCAACGGCCAGCGCGCCTGTCACGCGGCTCCTGTACGGCCAGAGGACCCACTATTCCCACTGATGAGAAATCGAGAGCTGTTGTCGTATGTTCGGTGATGTGTTGGATCTGCCTGTGGCCCTACGGCACCCACCACCGGGTCTGGGCATCGATGCCGGCTCCGCCTGTGGGTGGCAACGGTGAGCCCTGACGCGTATGTCAGCAGGATATGCGTGAGCTGAGCTGCGATTTTCCGGTTATCTGCCGCACTACGGGGCCGGGGCGCCGCGGAAAACATCGATTGGGGATGGTGTATGCCACTCGTGAAACGCCCTTTGACCGGTGGATGTCCGCAAGTTATGCGTGTCTACAGCGCCCCGGAAAGCATCTGGACCAGCACCGATCAGATCTTGTCCGCGTGTTATGCGCAGGGCCGGTCGAATGCTGTCCGCGTGTTATGCGCGGACCGTCCCGGACACGGGCACAGAGAAACTGGCATTTTACTGTGAACGTGCAATGCTAGGGCGCGTGCCTCGCCCCAAACGCAGCCCGTTGGACATTGTCCGCGCGGCGGCGGAGGTTTGGGATGGTGAGCAGGAGGTGGGATACCTGGCTCGCGTCTTCACCCAGACCTCGCTGCCCTATCGAGATCCAGGTGATGTGCCGGCGTGGGGTCGACGCAACGGTGATCTGTCACTGACTGTCCAGCCCGGTATGACCACCGACATCCACAACAAGCCTGTATCGGTCGGCTATCCCTACGGGACGATGCCACGCCTCATCCTGACCTTCCTCTCGACCGAGGCCGTGCGTACCGGTTCGCCCGAGATCGTGCTCGGCGACAGCCTGACCGACTTCATGGGCGCGATGGGCCTGTCCGCGACCGGGGGCAAGAACGGGTCGCTCACCCGGATGCGCAATCAGTCGCATCGACTGTTCAACGCCACGTTGACCATCGAGTACAAGGGCGATGCCAACCGCCGTATCGGTGCGAAGTTGTATGTGGCCAGCGCGTACAACATTTGGTGTGGCAACGAACCCGAGGACGGGCAACCCTCTCTGTTCACCTCGACCGTCCGTCTCAGCGACGAATTCTTCCGTGAGGTCACCGCGCACCCGGTTCCGTTGGACATGAACGCGATCAAGGCCCTGGGCGGTTCGGCGCTGCGCCTGGACATCTATGCCTGGCTGACCTACCGCATGTTCTCGGTGAAGCGCGAGACGACGGTGCCGTGGGAATCGCTGATGGCCCAGTTCGGTTCGGCCGCCGCCACTTCCGACCGTCGGCGCCGCCATCAGTTCCGGCGTGATTTCACCGACGGGCTCAAGCAGGTGCTGGTGGTGTATCCGCAGGCGAACGTCGACACGACCGACGCGGGCGTTGTGTTGCGACCAGGACTCCCCCATATCCCCATGTCGAACGGGTTCAGGTCCCTGGCACGTGCGTGAATGAGACTGCCGCTCGGACCAACCGAACGGGACGACGATCGGGTCGGTCCGCCGGTGCCGTTCCGTGGACCCGGCGGACCGCCTGATCAGCTTTCGTCCGCCTCATCGGCCGAGCCATCAGCTCCGCCGAGTCGGGCGATGTCCTCGGCGAGATAGAGCTTGAGCGCCTCGTCCACGAGCGCGCTGCGGCTGCCCGCCTGCCACTCGACCACCAGGTTGTCGAGCAATTCGATGTCAGGAGCGATGATTCCGGCCAACGGAATCTTCACCGGGGGCTCGGTATGGCGCCGCCGACGGGGACGGGCCTGATCCACTCGGCTGAACAGGCGACCTGCGGGTTTGGCGTCGGCTTGGTCCCGAAAGTGCTGCCGCAGTTCGGTTTCGAACTGCTCGATCGCGTCCAGCACCACTTCGCCATAGCTGCGGCCCCGACCACGCCGCTGCTTCTCGCCATGGGTGAGCTGCCGAAGCGCTTCCGCGACCCGTGCGCCCACGTGGGCTTCGGCGATCGTCTGTGCCGCCCGGGCTCGGGCGGGCGTGGTGCGTGTGCGCTTGGCCGCTGTTTCCGTCGTGGTGCCCTTGGCGGCGGACTTTCGCGGCGATTTGGGTGCCGCGGGTGCGACATCCACCGCTGCATTGCCATTGATGGGGAGGTCGTGAACCGGCACGATCGCCGAGGCAGCAGGCGGCTTCGGCAGCGCGGCAGTGGGTACCGGAGGCGGCGACACCGGCAGCAGATCGTCGATGTCGTCCAGATCGTCGTTCTTGAATGCCCCTTTCCGAGCCATTTACACAACCTCCTTCGCACGCTCGCCGGCAGCCAGCCGGACGAGCACTTCCCTTGTCAGCTTTTGGTAGTCGGTGGCCAGCGGTTCGGTGTCACGTGACCACTTCTTGGCCGGGGTGTCGTCCGGGTCCGTGTTCTCCCCGTTCTTCGACGGGGAGAAGTCGATGAGCTCCTCCGCGGTCAGGTGGAAGGCGCGGGCATCGAGCGAGGTGGCCTTGTCCTGGCGAATGAAGCTACGGAAGGGCTCGATCCCGGTGCCCTCCAACAGATCCATGATCTTGCCCAGCGTGTCCTCATTGCGACGCACAGCGCGCGGGTTGCAGTCGAACAGGACCATGCCCATCAGTTCGACATGCGCGCCGTTCTTGCGGGCCCAGAGATACCGGCGGGCAAGCAGTTCCGCGCCGTCGATGCTGCCGTCGTCCTCCTTGGTCGGAACGATCAGCCAGCTCACCACCTGGAGCAGCAGATCAAGGACGCCGCGGTCGCCGGGGCCTGAGTCGATGAGCACCAGGTCGTAGCCGACGGTGTCGACCAATGACTCCAGGGCGATCAGCAGATTCTCGCGAGGATCGATGCCGTGCTGCTCAGCACCGGCCACGACCGTCCCTGCCATGGCGAGAAGCTTTCCGCCACAGACGACATCCAATCCGGGACGGACATCGCGGACCGGTTCGAGCGCCGACCCGTACTGCAGTGTCATGGCCAGCGAGCGGCCTTCATCGGAGTTCTTGACACCCAAATCCCGGATGGTGCAGTTGCCCTGCTGATCGGCGTCGACGACGAGGACCCGCTTCCCCCGCCGGGCGACCGCGACCGCGATGGCCGCGACGATCGAGGACTTCCCCACTCCCCCTTTTTGGTTGGCCACCAAGATGGTTCGTCTCACGGCGCGGAGATCCGACAGCAAACGCGTACTCGTCACGCACGGGACAGTACCGGAGCCAAGAGGACCTGAACAACCATCGCCGAGGGGTGTGTCGCGGTCGAGCAGGAGACGAAGTCGACCACGGTTACGACTGTCAAAGCCGTTGCATGGCAATCGCTCCGATGCACTGTCCCGAGATTCGCAGCTCACATGGGGCTTTGTTGGGCCTGCGACCATGCCGGTTGTCCGAGAGCAGCCATGCTCCTCGGACCTGTAATAACTTGCACCTCCGGACAGTTCATGTCGATTGTCCGTCGACACGACCGCGGGCAAGTCCTATATGCGGCGGTCGATCTGGTCTCATTACCGTGCGTCTGACAGACCCTTTGGAGAACAGCTGTAATCGTCATCATTAGCGGGAATTCAGTCGCCCGCAGACCGGTAAGTGTTGCGCCGCAGACTGTTACCGCATCGCCTGCGCCATGACAGGTGATCGTACTGGCGTAGTAAGCGCTCCGAAACCATACCTGAGCGGCTGCCTCAAGAACTTCGCCTGGAAGGGCTGTTGCGCCTGCTATGTATGCGGTCGTTGATGCTGTTGATAGACGTATCAGGGAAGTCGCATTTACTTTGATCGATTGCATGACAGCAGAGTTGCCCACATCGCGAGTTGTAATTGCGCCCCCTGACCTTGGCTGGTAGTTGGCCGTGCTTTCCGTCGAGAAACGGATCGCAGGCAGAGCTGATGAGGTGGCGATGCAACAAGTCTTCTGATCTGTCAGCAGTAGCCTCAAACCAGCGACGTAATACTTGGCCGGATAAACAACTTTTGAACAACCCAGACGCCTGCTCCTGGTTCGGATCATTGCAGCGAACCTTGCGCCAGCACGCGAAGCGAGCGCTGAACTCACAGTAATAGATGTAGTACGAATGAGCTGACTGACGTTCATTGAGGGCGCCTCAGTATTCGCATTCGAAACGATCTGATTGCGGGCGACTGAAACGGCCTCGCCAATAGCGCTTTCAGTTACCGAAGAAGCGCCCTTACGTACTGCCATCTCCAAGGGCGAGACATGCGGCTTTAGCTTTGGCCAACAGTAGGCAGGTAAATCGCCAATCGACTGGACACTGCGAGCCGGTTGATGCTGTGCGGTTGAGGCTGTCCGTTGAGGGGCGTTACTGACGGCAGTCGAACGTGTAGAACGATCGGGCCGAACAGCGCCACCAAACCAAGCACCTTGAGGTGGCACGAAAGCGACAGAGGTTACCGTCTCATCTAACGTCGCACGGTACGTCGCATGATGCGTCGTAGAAGTAGTCTTCCGTAGGACGTTACGACTTGCCTCTTTGATGGCCAATGCAGATGCATATTCACGTACAAGGCGGTAATTCTGCAGCTCAGAGCCACTATTTGTCAGACAATTGACACTCGTGCAGCCCGTCCTGAGCTGAGCCCAATGCGCTGAATTCGACTTCCCGAGCATCGGAATCGAACCATGAGAGCGGGTGGAGCCGAGTGTTGATTCGCAACACATGTCGAGCACTGGGTCCCGCTCCTCTCGGTCTCGTTCTTGCCCTGGCTTCAGATCAGCTTGAGGTAAGGCGAGTCTAGCGTTTGATCATGGCTCGTGCGTCCACGGCGGCGCCGTCGAGCCGCGCGGTTGGATCGCTCGAACATCGCGTCACGATGCGGCAGGCAGCTCCTCGATAGCGGTCGCCGTTCTCGGTGCTACACCACTCGTGAACGCGCTGCGCAGGGGAGAAGTCCAGCCGATCGAAATCCGTCGCCTTCCGCGCCGACAAGCCGGTCCGGCCATGCCCGATAACGGGACAGAGCAAGCATCGAAACTTCGATCCTGGTGTCCCGGCGAGTGCAGCGTGTATACAAACGCTGCCGAGAGCTGATGGTGGCGCTTCGACCATCGCGGGACGAATCAGACCCGAAATGATCCGCGACGTTCGGATGACTTTCACGATCTACCGATACCGTTCTGAGGCGCAGCGCTGACCTTGCCGAGGCGTGGCGGGGGTCTGATTGTCTGGCGTGGGTAGTCGTCGACCACTACCCCGGGGATGGCTCGAGTTCGCAGACATCGCTCGGCCAACTCGGACGTGATGCGGGCTGCCAAAGGCGGCGAACGGCCCAATGCGACGGGCCTCGATTGCTCCCCGCCTGGAAATGGTCCGTGTCGGACCTATCCGCTGCCAGGTCCCTGCTCTCAGGGGGTCCGCGGGACTTCGTGCTCCCCGTCCGGCCCCGGCTGTCAGTCCGACGCAGCGCGGGACAGATCCAATCTCACGGGCGAGGTACCCGATGTCGCGGTCTGACCCGCCCGGTTATCCGATCGTGCTTCTACACAACGGGCGGGTGCTGCCGAAGGCGGCCATTCGGCGGCGCGATCATCCGAGACCGGACCGTGGGCGACGACGGCATTGTCCTCTACCGCACTCAGGCTTCTCCGGCCCGCGCGCGATTGCACTCCGAACCGGGTCCAGGCGACGGGTTGCGGTGTGAGCCGGGCATCGACCTGCCTCTGACAGCCACTCTGCAGGCGTCAGTGCCTTTCTAATCGTGTGGACCCATTCGGCCGAACGCGGTGGCGGTCGGCTCCATACTCGCAAGCTCAACGTGATGAAGTGCTCGACGATGCGCGAGTTTCAGTGCCGCCCGCCCGGCTGCTCGGGGTATCGCGGCGGGGCCGGAGGACTCGACCTGTCGAGGGCTGAGCCGTTGGGGGAGAGGTCCAAGACCTCGAACCGGACAGTTGCTGACCGATTGCCAAGAATGGCTTGATTTCGCCTGTTTTGCCCGATTGTCACGCCAGACGATCGGTGCCTCACGCGAAAAGGGCCTCTGATTGCCCCGTATATGGATCGAACCATCGCATTGGGGCATGGACATGCCCGTCGCCTCAAAAATCCGTCAGCGTCGAGTCTGGCGCAGAGTAGGCCCTCTACCTGCATCTATATGCCTCGGAACCGTCGTTGACGCGACGGATGCCCGTTCGTCCCGCCCCCGGCATCCGTCGGACCGCCCTGCGCGATCGCGGCCACGTTGCGTGTCGAAGCAACTGGACGCCTGGCCGCTAAGCGCGACCCGCCATGTCGCGGGATCCGGCGACTCCTAGAGTTGAGGGTTCGAATTCCAGCTTCCGACCGATGTACGAATCCTGTCCGGAACGAAACTTGGACTCCCGGGGCCGGAATCGCCTGTGGCGCAACCGACTGACTGGGCACGGTCGGTCACGTCCGATACCAGCGCGGGCAATGATCACCAGGCGGGGAGGCAGCAGCCGATGCTGAACGTCCCGTCGGGGTTCAGCTAATGGCGGGTCTGGATGGCCACGCATTTCCTGCCGACCGAGGTTCCGCGGCGGCCGGCACGACGCCGACGCCTCCTGGCCTCCGGTCGGCAAGAAATGCGCACATTCTCCGACCGAACGATCGCGACCAGCGAAAATGTGCGGTCGTGAAGGCCGTGGAGCGCTGAGCGAAGGCTTGGAATCGTCGGCCGGATCCGACTGCGGTATGCCGATCGTCGTCGGGACAGCGTATTCGTCGCCGACCTGGTCAGCGATGGGTTCTCCCTGCTGAGTCGGACGTCGCGGGCCGACGGACGAAGCATCGATTCACGCATTTCTCGCCGACCGCGTCCACCTCACGTGTTACCGGTCAGAGAGCTCAAGCGGCGACCGTTTGTGCAGGTCAAATGAGTTTCTTTGGTTGCCTTCGCGTGGCCCGTACCGCATCGCGCTCCGCAGCTCTCTCAGTCGGGTGCGATGGATCGTCGCGCATAAGCCGCCGACCAGCCGCGTCGCGATGCGGACCTCGAATCGCCTGCGGCACATCCGTTCTGTGCGCATTAAGTGCCGACTGTTCCCTTCCTGACCCCGTGAACTGCCTCGATGCCGACCACCGTGCGCGGGTTACGGTCGGCTTGTTATGCGTGCCGCACCAGCCTGACGGTGTCTGCCCAGCTCTCACCCCTATCGCGCATTAAAAGCCGACTATCCCAGCTGAAGACCTTGATCGGCCGCACCCCGCACCTTTTCCGCACGCGCGGCGTGGATGCCATGGACCGCCCATCTGGCCGCGCACACCGACTGGGTGCACATTTCTTGCCGACCCGGCGTTTTCCGCGAGTGGCGGCGCTGTCCAGGCGCTCGAGTTCCCCCGCGGCTGCATCGGCCCGGCTTCGAAGGCCCGCGACGGGCACTCGAACGTCCGTCGGCGATCGTGAAGTCCGCGGAGGGCGGGGGCATGACGCCCGACGCGCCGAACCACGCATTTCTTGCCGACCTGCGTTTTGTCCACTATGTTCAATTCAGGTGATGCGCATTTCTCGCCGACCTTGTTCATGATTCTGTGTAGAAGCCTGTGGATAACGGATTCTGCCCACACATTAGAAGCCGACCTCGTATCTTGCGTTTCTCCGCTTCTACACACATTCCTTGCCGACCATCCACACATTAAAAGCCGACCACTGGCCTCTATTTTTGCAGGTCAGACTGCATAAATTCGACCCTACAAGTAGTTGTTCTTCTAGTAGGAAAAATATCTAGTAGTAGTAGTAGGCGCGCGAATTCTGTGCACAACCCGGGCCGCCGTCGCGCCCATCGGTCGGTCGCGATCCCGCGCCTGCATCCTGGATATGCACCGGCGCATCCTCAGCCCTCTCCGGGCACTCTTCAGACCCCGGTCCCCACTCGGTTGCGGGTTCCCGACTGGTCGGGTCACCGCACCCGCCGGGCGTACGCGAGGGATCCCGTGCCGTGAGCGGCGAGGTCGGCTTCTAATGCGTATTCGGCCCCCAAACCTCGTGGTCGCTCGAGATCGTACCGGTGTCCGCCGACTATGTGCGCATTTCTTGCCGACCTCCCGCGTGGAAAGTGTGACTCCAGTCATGCGAAATCCGATTATCAGAGGAATCGGGTCGGCTTGTAATGCGCATAGACACGGACACACCGATCGCAGGCGGGCATATCGGCGTTATCCGTGCAATGCTGACCGTTATGCCGCGGCCGAAAAGAGATGAAGCAGAGCTCGCCGCCTGCGCTGCCGAGATCCAGGCCCTGCGCGAGCAGGAGCTTCAAGAAGTCGGCTATCTGGGGCGCCTCTTCACCCAGTTCAGCCTGCCCTACAAGGATCCCGGCCTGGAGAAGGCGGTGTGGGGTCGCCAGAGCGGCGCGTACCGGATCTCGGTGCAGCCGGGCATGGTCATGGAGGACGGCGTCGCGCAGTCCTACGGCTTTCCCTACGGCGGCATTCCCCGACTGATTCTGGCCCATTTGTCGACGGAGGCCGTTCTGACCGGCGAGCCCGTCATCGTGCTCGGTAACTCCCAGAGCGAGTTCATGCGGACGGTCGGGCTCGGCCGCGCGACCGGGGGAAAAACCGGGACGATCGGACGTTTCCAGAACCAGACCGAGCGGCTGCTCCGGTGCAGCATCATCATCGATTACAAAGACAGCAACGCCAAGCAGCGGTCCAAAGCCATCAAGCTGAGCGTCGCGACGAGTTGGGACCTGTGGTGGACGGGCCAGACGGGACGGACGGCGCGGCGCGGAGAACTACAACCGGCACTGATGGCCAGCACGATCAACCTGTCGACCGAATTCTTCAAGGAAGTCATCGCTCACCCCGTGCCGGTCGACATGAAGGTGCTCAACGCGTTGCAGTCCTCGCCCATGGCGATGGACATCTACATCTGGCTGACCTACCGCGTCTTCAAACTCGAAGACCCAGTGCGGATCTCGTGGCCGTTGCTGATGCTCCAGTTCGGCACCAGCCTCGCCGACACGAAGCAGGGGCGCCACCAGTTCCGGCGCGACTTCAAAAAGCACCTGGACGCGGTCCGGAACTTCTACCCGGATCTCAACGTGACAGTTGACGACCAAACCGGATTGACCCTCTACCCGAGCCCCACCCATGTCCTCAAGAAGCCGGCCCGGCGGCTACATGTCATCGAATGAGTTCCCGGGCGAGTCAGCTTCCCGATGTGTTGGTCGAGACCACGCCTGATTGAATATGAC
>NZ_JBSGBY010000188.1:0-13346 GCF_053601505.1 Nocardia sp. NPDC004722 | reverse complement strand
GGTATTACGTGCGTTGTCAGAGGCGCTGCGGTTTGATGATATTGAACGGCGGCATCTGTTCGCCCTCGCAGGCTCGGCAGGCCGTCAGAAGGATGACATACGAAATTACCTATCCCCCGGCCATCGTATCGAGGACATCGTAGCGATAACGGCATTTCGGACGGTTGTGCTCGCATCTGAAATCTCACTCATTAGGATTCTGCGGGCTGGTCGGTCGTCAATTCGGTAGTGGGATAAGGCGTTGCGCGCCGTCGAAGAGCGTCCGCTCGGCGACCCGGGTGGCCGCCAGGGCCGCGAGGGTGGTCGCCGCGAGCAGCATGTACATGACCACGATCTGGTAGCGGATGGCCGTGAGCGGATCCACGCCCGCCAGAATCAAGCCGGTCATCGCGCCCGGCAGGCTGATCAGACCGACCACCTTGGTCGAGTCGATGGCCGGGATCAGCGCGGTCCGCAGCGCCGAGCGCTGATTCGGCAGGAACGCCTGATGCGCCGAAAGCCCCAGCGCCAACCGCGCTTCGACGGCATCCCGGGCGCGCCGCGCATCCTCGACCAAGCGGCGCAGGGCGATACCGGTCGACTGCATGGCCGACGACACGATCATTCCGCCCACCGGCACCACCACCCGCGCCTGCGTCGAGATGATGCCCAACACGATCAACGACCCCAGCGTGATCGACGCCCCGAACGCCACCCCGATGGTCGCCGACCGCTGCGCGTGCGGCAGTCCCGCGCCGCGCCGTCCGGCCACCTGCCCGGCGATGACGACCATCAACACCACCCATCCCAGCGCGCCCGGCAAGCCGGTGTGCCGGAACAGGATCAGCAGGATCGCCCCGACCGCGATCAGCTGCACCCCGGCCCGCGCGGCGGCGATCAGCAATTCCCGCGTCACATGCAATTGCTGCCGGTATGCGATCACGGCCGCCAGCGCCACCAACACCAGCGACGCTCCGACGCCACGCCAGTCCGGAACCGAAAGTCCCTGTGTCATGGCTACTTCCCCGCTTCCGCGCCCCGGGTGAGCCGCCCGCCCGTCAACGTCCACACCTCATCCGACACCTCGGCCACGAACCCCGGATCGTGACTGACCAGCACCACGCTCCCGCCCGACCCGACATGGGCACGAATCAATTCGCCGATCGCCACCGCCGACGCCCCGTCGAGCGCGGAGGTCGGCTCATCCAGCAGCAACACCTCCGGCTCGACCGCCAGCGCCCGCGCCAGGCAAACCCGTTGTGCCTCACCGCCGGACAACTCACCACAGCGACGCGCCGCGAAACCGTCCGGCAGCCCGACCGTCCGCAGCAACTCCTCGACCCGCTCCGCGTCCACCTCGCGCCCCACCACGATTTCCTCGCCCACCGTGTCGGTCAGCAGCACCGGCCGCTGCGGCACCAGCCCGACCCGCCGCCGCAAGCCCAGCACATCCAGCTCGGTGACGGGCGTCCCGTCCAGCAGCACCCGCCCGCTGTCGGGTTCCCCGAACCGATTCAGCAACCGCAGCAACGTCGTCTTCCCCGCCCCGCTCGGCCCGACCACGGCCGTACACCGCTCCCCCGCGAACGTCGCCTCGACGTCCGTCAACACCGACGTCGCCCCGTGCCCGAGGCTCACGCGATCCAAAACAATGCTGGCCACGGCCTCACTCTAGGCGGGCGCGACCGGCAACCCGCCCACCCGCCGCAGCCCCTCCGCGAGTTCGGCCCCGGTGGGCGCGGATTCGGGGTCGATGAGCGACTGCGCGGCGAGCCCGATCAGCAGCGCCTGATAAAGCGCACCCACCGTCCGGCCCGCCTCCGGATCCTCCTCGGCGGTGCCGTCGAACAGTCGCGCCAACCCTGAACGGGCTTCCCCGGTCTGCGCCGCCAACTGGGCGCGTGTCTCCGGATGCGAGAGCGCGTCGAAGGTGGCCGCCCACAGGCCGCGATGGGTGGCGACGGAGGCGCGGACCGCATCCCAGTGGGAGGCGAAGCGCCGCAGCGGATCCGGATCCGGCGCGCCCCCGTGTGCCAGGGCGGCTCCGAGTTCGTCGCCCCACTCCCGCGTGGCCTCGGCGAGCGCGGCGGTCAGCAACGCCTCCTTGGATCCGAAGTGGTACCCGATGGCGGCCATGCTCACCCCGGACGCGGTGGCGATATCGCGCACGGTGGTGCGGGCATACCCCTTGTCGAACAGGCACTCTCGGGCGCCGGCGAGCAGATCCTCACGATTTCCCATGCTCAGCACTCTAGCGCATACGCCTTAGACAAATGTCTTGCGCATATGCCCAAATCGGTCGTACGGTGGTGGACATGCAGCAGACGAGCTCCAAGAAGGTCCTGATCTCCGGCGCGAGCATCGCTGGTCCCGCACTCGCTTTCTGGTTGAAGCGCTACGGATTCGAGCCGACGATCGTCGAGAAGTCCCCCACCCTGCGCCCCGGCGGGCAGGCCATCGATGTGCTGGGCACCGCCACCGAGGTGGTGCGCCGGATGGGCCTGCTCGAGCAGGTGCACGCCCGCGGCACCGGCAAGCGCGGCACCACCTATGTCGACGCGAAGGGCGCGGCTCGCGCCACCATCTCCAGCGAGGTGTTCAACGGCGTCGGTGCGAACGGCGACACCGAGATTCAGCGTGGTGACCTGGCCGAGGTGCTCTACGAAGCCACTCGCGCAGACGTGGAGTACCTCTTCGGGGACTCGATCGCCGCACTGGCCGAGGACGCGGACGGCGTGCACGTCACCTTCGAGCGCTCCCCCGCGCGCACCTTCGATCTGGTCATCGGCGCGGATGGCGTCCACTCCCACACCCGCAAGCTGGTTTTCGGGCCGGAGGCGCAGTTCCTGCACCACATGGGCTACTACATCTCGATCTTCACGACACCGAACCTGCTGGATCTCGATCACTGGGAGCAGGACTACAACAGTCCCGGCAAGATCGCGGGCAGCTACAGCGCCCGCGACAACACCGAAGCCAAGGCGATCTTCGCGTGGGCCTCCGAGCCGCTGGAGTACGACTATCGCGACACCGAAGCTCAGCGCCGCATCCTCACCGACACCTTCGCCGGTGAAGGCTGGGAGGTGCCCCGACTGCTGGCTGCCCTGCCGGACGCCCCGGACTTCTATTTCGATGCCATGGCTCAGATTCGGATGGCGTCCTGGTCGAAGGGCCGGGTCGCGCTGGCCGGCGACGCCGGGTACTGCGCGTCGCCGCTCTCGGGTCAGGGCGCGGATCTGTCGCTGGTCGGCGCGTACGTGCTCGCGGGTGAGTTGGCCGCCGCCGCAGGCGATCACACCGTGGCCTTCGCCCGCTATGAGCAGGAGATGCGGCCCATGGTCGATGCCTGTCAGAAGTTCGCGGCGGGTGTCGGCGGCTGGTACGCGCCCAACAGCAAGGCCATGATCGCCTTCCGGAATCTGAATGTGCGGCTGCTGCCGTATCTGCCGTGGCGCGGTCTCATCGGTGGTGCGCCGCAAAAGGTGGCCCGGACCATCACGGCCAAGGATTACCCCGTCGGCGACCGGATCGCGTGACCTGGAAAGACCCCGTTTCCGGGGTAAGGCACTGACGGACCGGTCCGAACGAGATCTATTGCATCCCCATAGTTTTCGGAAACTGCAAGATCAAAGCTCGGGTCGACGTACGCTGGCGCACCGTCACTGAACAGTTATCGGCACGACTCGGAGGCACCATGCTTTCCCTGCAGGAGATTTCGGACCGCTTGGAAATCGAGGACCTCATGGTCCGGTATTCCCATGCCGTGGACACCCACCAGTGGGAGCTGCTGGACGAACTCTTCACCACCGACGCGCATATCGACTACACCGCCATGGGCGGGCCGGCCGGTGACGTGGAATCCACGAAGAAGTTCCTCGCCACCGTCATGCCCAATTTCTCGGCGTTCCAGCACATGATCAGTAATTCCTCGATCCGGGTGGACGGCGATCACGCCACCGCGCGGACCATGTGCCACAACCCGATGCTGGTGACCTCCAGCGACGGCAGCCGCAGGCTGATGCTGTGCGGCCTGTGGTACCACGACACCTTCAAGCGGGTGGACGGGGAATGGCGCATCCAGCAGCGGGTGGAGGAGAAGAGCTACATGTTCATCGCGCCCGACGCGGTGCCGCCCACGAGCTGATCGAACAGTTCGCGGTAGCCGCGCAGCGCCTGGCGCATTTCCTCGGTGTCGGCGGCGTCGCCGCGCGCCCACCGGCTTTCGAGCTCCTCACGCCGGCGGGAGAACCGATCGGTCAGCTGGGTCAGCGCGTCCGCCACCAGGGCGTCGGCACGGGTGACCGCGTCCTTGGGATCGTCGACGAACCGGATCTGGACCTCGCGCCAGTGCTCACTCAGTTGCCCGTTGCCGGGTTTGGCGACTGTTTCGCCCTGGTCGGGGTGTGCCTGCGGGGTGGACGGCAGCGGCGTTTGGTTTCGCTCCTCCACCGGGTCGGGCTGAATCGCGTTGCGGGGATTGGTTTCCATGCTCATGTCGCTACCTCAGCGGTGATGTCGGGCGGTGCCGTCGACCAGTTCGGCGAACAGGTCCCGGTAGTGGATGATGGCCGAGCGCATGTCCTCGGTGGAGACCGCGCCACCTTCGGCGCGCGCGGTGATCTCGTGCGCGGTGCGGAATCGGTCCAGGGGCCGCGCGTGCTCGACCGAAAGATCCGCCAGTTGCTGGTCGTAGTCCTCGCTCGGATAGCCGCGATCGGTCATCGCCTGCGTCACCAGGCGGTCGGCGGAGTCCAGCGCCCCGGCCGGATCGTCCACGAACTGTTCCTGCACATGCGCCCACGCGATTTCGTAGCGGCGCTTCTCATCCTCCGACAGCTCGCGTAAAGGCAGTTCCTGATGGCGCTTTTCGCGTTCGGTGAGCTCCTGCTCGGCGACCTTGCGGTTCTGCGCCGATTGCACCGACCGGTCGTATTCCGGCCCGAATCGATTCCGCAGCCGCCGACTGCGCATCCGCGGCAGCATGCCCGCCACGATGAACAGCAGCGCCACGATGGCCGCCAGCACGACGATCAATACGCCCCATGCTGTACCCGACATTGGATCCTCCTGGTCGAGTTCGTCTGTGCCGACGCAATGCCTCGATACCGGAGTCTCAAACCTGCCGGATCACTCCCCGTGCAGAATTTCGATGAGCGGGGCGAACTTGTCCATATTGTGTTCGAGCACGCTGATGTAGTTGAAGCCGAAGCGTTCCCGGCGCTCGCGAAGTGCGGCGGCCATCTCGACGGCGGTGCCGATCAGGATGACGGGCAGGTCCTCGATCGCGCCGCTGAAATCGAACGGGAGATGCTCGGTGAGGTGGGCGGCCATGCCCGCCCGCTCCGACGGCGCGGCGACGCCCTGCACGAGGAGATTGAATTCCACGGCCCCGGCCCGGTTCTCACGGCCGGGGGCGGCGAGCAGCCCGCGTACGTAGTCGGTCTTCTTGGCTGTCGTCTCCGCGTCGGCGAGGGTGAGCAGGCCGCTCTCGGCCGCACCCGCGCCGGTGAAGGCGACGATATCGGCGTTCTCGGCGGCCAGCCGCAACGCTCGCTCACCCCATCCGGCGATCATCAGCGGCGGACCGCCCGCACGTGTCGGCTGCGGCTTGTAGTCCGGATCCCCGAAGAGGCGGCGCAGGGTCGCGACCGTCTCCTCCAGGTGCGTCACCCTGCTGCCCGCGGACGGGAACGGTATTCCGGCAGCGTCGAATTCGGCCCGCACATAGCCCGACCCGAGGCCCAGTTCGAACCGGCCACCCGTGAGCTGATCGAGTCCGGCGACATCGCGGGCCAGCAGCACCGGGTTGTAGAAGGGCGTATTCAATACGAAGGTCGCCAGCCGGGGCCGTTCGGTGACGTCGGCGGCGACCATCAGGGCCGGAAACGGCGCGGGCAGCCCGAGATGGTCCGGGACGGCGATGACGTCGTAGCCGAGTGCCTCGGCGCGACGGCATTTCTCGATCCACGCGGTGCGAGAAGACGGGGTCGTGAGGTTCACGCCGAACCGGAAAGGGAGGACCATGAGTTCTTGTCTACCAGTGGAATCCGGGACCGAGTGAGGGCGCGGCACCGGCGTGCGGCGAAGACTGCGAACCCGCACGGAATGAATTAACGCACGGACTGCGGCGAATGCGGCCCGCGCGATGGAACCGCGCGCCATCATGGGATATCGCTCGGCCCGGTCGCACCGCGAGGAGTTTGCGCCATGACGAAGCTGCCCGCCCCGGCGCATCAGCGTGCGGAGTTGGAGAAGGCATGGGCGCGCTGGACTTCCGGCTCCGGACCGGCCCCCGCGAGCACCGAGGTGGTGTTGCGGCACGAGGTGGTGGAGTCCTGGGAGCGGTCGCTGCGCACGGTCGATCCGGCCCGCGCCGTCGCACCCGCCACCGACCGTGACGAATTGGGTTCGCGCTGGGCCGAATCGCCGTTGCGCACCCCGATCACCGAGATGGCGGGCGAGCTGCGGGCGCTGGCCGAGGATTCGGGGATGGTCGCGGTGGTCACCGACGACACCGGGACCGTGCTGTTCAGCTGTGGCGACCGGTCGGTCCGGCGGCGGGCCGAGTCGGTCAACCTCGCCCCCGGCGGCTGCTGGGACGAACCGTACATGGGCACCAGCGGCGTGGCGCTGTCACTGCACAGCGGGCGACCCACTTCGGTCTGGGCCGCAGAGCATCTGGTGGAGGCGTTGCACGGCTGGGTCTGCTACTGCGCGCCCATCCGGGCCGCCGACGGCCGTCAGCTCGGCGTGCTGGATCTATCGACCTACTGGGATCGCTCACACCCCCTCATTCTCACGACTGTCCGAGCCCTGGTGACTGCCATCGAAGCCCGAGTGCACTTCGAACAAGCCCGTCCGGCGAGCAACACCCGGCTGGAATCGCTGGGCGTGCCCCGCCTTTACAAGCACGGCAAACAGGTCTCGATGCGCCCGCGTCAGCTGGAGATCCTGACGCTGCTGGCTCTCGAGCCGGAGGGTTTCACCCCGGAACGCTTGCACGAGGCCATCTATGGCGACCGATCGGTGTCCTCGAGCACGCTCAAGGCCGACGTCTCGCGGCTGCGCGCCGCCACCGACGGCCAGATCGCCGACCGCCGCTACATGCTCACCGATCCGCTCGCCTGCGATGCCGTGGAACTGCTCGCGGCGCTGGAGGCGGGCGATCTGACCACGGCCGTGCGCCTGTATCGCGGTCCACTGCTGCCCGCCTCGGATGTGCCTGGCATCGTGCAGTGGCGCGAGCACCTCGACGTCTGCCTGCGTACCGCCGTGCTCGCCGACCGCAATCCCGAGCACGCGCTGCGCTTCGGTCAGCGCTGCCCCGACGATATCGAGATCCACGAGCACGCCCTACGGCTGCTCCCGCACGGCGACAGCCGCCGGGCCCTGGCGGCGGGCCGTCTGCACACCGCGCTGCACGCGTAGACCGTTCGGTGCCGCAGGCGTAGATCCTGTCTGGATTGTCCTGTCCTGCAGCCGAATCGGCAGGCCGCGGCACAGCAACGTTTCGCCAACCGGACGCCAACCTCCCGCCAACCTTGCCGGTTCATAGTGACCCCCGTCACCGCAGTCTGCGATCAGGGAGCCGCGCCATGATCTATGCCAAACCCGGCACCGACGGCAGCATCGTCAGCTTCAACCGCCGCTATGACAACTTCATCGGCGGGGACTGGAAAGCGCCGATCGAGGGCAGATACTTCGACAATCCCTCGCCGATCGACGGTGAGACCTTCTGCGAGGTAGCGCGATCGGGTGCGGCGGATATCGATATGGCGCTGGAGGCCGCACACGGCGCGGCCGAGGCATGGGGTGCCACGTCGGTGACGGATCGTGCCAACATCCTCAACAAGATCGCCGACCGGATCGAGGCGAATCTGGAGAAGCTGGCCGTCGCGGAGACCTGGGAGAACGGCAAGCCGGTACGCGAAACCCTCGCCGCCGACCTGCCTTTGGCGGTCGATCACTTCCGCTACTTCGCCGGTGCGGTGCGCGCGCAGGAAGGCTTCATCTCCGAGATCGACGCCGACACTGTCGCCTATCACTTCCACGAGCCGCTCGGCGTGGTCGGCCAGATCATCCCGTGGAACTTCCCGATTCTCATGGCCGCCTGGAAACTCGCCCCCGCTCTGGCCGCGGGCAACTGCGTGGTGATCAAGCCCGCCGAGCAGACTCCGGCCTCGCTGCTACTGGTCATCGAGCTCATCGCCGACCTGCTGCCGCCCGGAGTCGTGAACGTGGTCAACGGATTCGGCGTCGAGGCGGGCAAGCCGCTGGCGTCGAGCCCGCGGGTGGCCAAGGTCGCGTTCACCGGCGAGACCACCACCGGCCGCCTGATCATGCAGTACGCGAGCGAGAACATCATCCCGGTGACCCTGGAGCTGGGCGGCAAGAGCCCGAACATCTTCTTCCCGGACGTGATGGCCGACGACGACGACTTCCTGGACAAGGCGGTCGAGGGCTTCGTGATGTTCGCGCTCAACCAGGGCGAGGTCTGCACCTGCCCGTCGCGGGCGCTGATCCACTCGTCCATCTACGACGATTTCATGGCCCTGGCCATCGAGCGCACCAAGGCGATCAAGGGCGGCAATCCGCTCGACATCGAGACCATGATCGGCGCGCAGGCCAGTAACGACCAGTACGAAAAGATCCTCTCCTACATCGATATCGGCCGTAAAGAGGGCGCGAAGGTGCTCAGCGGCGGTGAGATGCGCAAGGTGGAGGGCTTCCCCAATGGGTACTACATCGAGCCGACGATCTTCGAGGGCCGCAACACCATGCGGATCTTCCAGGAGGAGATCTTCGGTCCGGTGGTAGCGGTGACCCGCTTCGACAACGAGGTCGAAGCGGTCACCATCGCCAACGACACCCTGTACGGATTGGGTGCGGGCGTCTGGAGCCGCGACGGCAATACCGCGTACCGGATGGGCCGGGCCATCAAGGCCGGCCGGGTGTGGACCAACTGCTTCCACGCCTATCCGGCGCATGCGGCGTTCGGCGGCTACAAGAAGTCCGGTATCGGCCGCGAGAACCACAGAATGATGTTGGACCACTACCAGCAGACCAAGAACCTGCTCGTCTCCTACTCGGCCAAGAAGCTCGGATTCTACTGAACCACCAGCACTTTCCCAGATCAGACGAGCCGCAAGTCTGCGAGGAGCGTGATGAAGGCAGGTTCCGTCAGTCGAGTGACCATTACCGACGCCGCTGGAGAAATGCTGCAACGGCTCATCGACCACCACGGTCCGGTGATGTTCCATCAATCGGGCGGCTGCTGCGACGGCAGCTCCCCGATGTGTTACCCCCTCGGTGAATTCCGGGTGGGCGCGGCCGATGTCTTGGTCGGCCGCATCTTCCCGGATACGGCGTTCTGGATGAGCGCCGACCAGTTCGAATACTGGCGCCACACCCATCTGACCGTCGACGTGGTCCCCGGCCGCGGCGGTGGTTTCTCCCTCGAAGCCCCCGAGGGAGTCCGATTCGTCATCCGGTCACGCCTGTTCACCGATGCCGAGGCAGCGGTGCTGGAAGCGGCTCCCGCCCCGCGCCGAGGCAACGAGCTGGCCGGATGAAGGAAGGTGGCGCGGCCGGTTTCTCCGGGTCGGCCGCGCCATCGTTAATCCTCCCGAGGTGAAAACCCTTACCGCGGAACGCGACCCGTGCCGATCCAGGCGGTCGTGGACAGCGCGGTGCCGGGCACGTAGTGCTCGCGCAGATAGTCGAGCATCACCTTCTCCTGCGCCGCCCACGTGGCCTTGTCGGTCGTGCGCCGCGTCGCCTGCAACGGCGCGCTCCCCCGGGTGAGCTTGTCCCACAGCTGTTCGGCGCTGTCGTAGCCGAAGGCTTCGGCGTGCGCGTGCACCGAGACGTCCTCGAATCCCGCCGCGCGCATTTCCTGCTCGAAGACGTCCGGATTCTCGAGGCTCTCCGGATTCGGCCGCGGCGCGGGAAAGCCCGGAATCCCCGCCTGGAACGCCTCGAACAACAGCGTCATCAACGGCGACTCGGTGATCGGGGCCCAGCTCGACACCACCGCGGTCCCGCCGGGCCGCACCACCCGGCACAGTTCCGCGAAGCCTCGGCCGCGATCGGGGAAGAACATCACCCCGAACATGGAGAAGGCCGCGTCGAAAGTGTCTCCGGCATAGCGCAATTCCTGCCCGTCGCCCACGCCGGTGAGCACATTCCCGACACCGCCCTGCATGACCGCGAGCCGCAGCCGACGAATCATGTCCGCCGAGAAATCGACCGCCACGACCTCCCGGACCCGCGGCGCGGCCAGCAACGCCAGCACGCCCGGCCCGGTGGCGACATCGATGATCCGATCCCGCCCGTTCAGCTCGGCCAGGTTCAATGCGTGAATCGCGAACGGCCGCATCATTTCCGAGACGACCGCGTCATATCCCTCGGCAACCTGATCCCACGCTCCCGGCGCGGCAAGCGGATTCTCCGGCATTCGACCACCCTTCCGTCGGGTACAGCGTACGCACCCGGGTCTGGGTGGCCGAACCGAGACCTCAGCGGCCGGGCAGGAACCGGAAGCTGCGGGCGAGGGTCATGAGCAGGGGCTGCCATTTCTCCTGGGACAGGAACGATGGCGGGTCGAGGTTGAGGATGCGGGTGATGACGATGGACTGCGGTTCGGTGAACTTCAGCAGGCCGTCGGGGCCGTGGCGGCGGCCGACGCCGGAGATGCCCATGCCGCCCATGGGTGCGCCGGTGGTGCCCCAGGCGGGCGCGTAGCCCTCGTCGATATTGACTGTGCCCGCGTGCAATTGCTCGGCGATGCGCTGCCCCTCGGCCTTGCTCGAGGCCCAGACGCTGGCGTTGAGGCCGTATTCGGTGTCGTTGGCGCGGGCGATGGCCTCGTCGACCGAGTCGACCGGGTAGATCGAGACCAGTGGGCCGAAGGTCTCGTTGCGGCCGCACTCCATGGCGTCGGTGACGTCGGCGAGCACGGTCGGCTCGTAGAACAGCGGGCCCAGGTCCGGCCGGGCATTGCCGCCCGCGAGCACCTTCGCGCCCTTGGACACCGCGTCCGCCACATGCTTGGTGACGGTCTCGAGCTGCGATTCGGAGATGAGGCTGCCGATATCGGCCGAGAAGTCATAGGCGGCACCGAGTTTCGCGGCCTTGACCGCGGCGGTGAACTTCTCGGTGAACTCCGCCGCGATGGCCCGCTCGACGTACATGCGCTCGATCGAGATGCACAGCTGGCCGGCGTTCGAGAAACACGCGCGCACAGCGGCTTTCGCGGCCTTGTCCAGATCGGCGCCGCGCGCCACGATCATCGGGTTCTTGCCGCCGAGTTCGGCGGAGAAGCCGATCAGGCGGCGACCGCACGCCTCGGCCAGGGTGCGGCCGGTGGCGGAGGAACCGGTGAACATGAGGTAGTCGCAGTCCTCGACGATGGCCGTGCCGACCACCGTGCCCGGTCCGGGCACCACCGCGTACAGGTCGCGCGGCAATCCCGCGCGAACGAACAGCTCGGCATTGGCCAGCGAGGAGTACGGGGTCTGACTGTCGGGCTTGACCACGACGGCGTTTCCGGCCAGCAGTGCGGGGATCGAATCGCCGACCGACAGCAGCATCGGGTAGTTCCAGGGCGCGATCACCCCGACCACGCCCTTGGGCACCGCGCGCACGGTCGCCTTGTTCAGCACCGGGAACGCACCCGGCACGCTGTGCGGCGCGAGCAGTTGCGGAGCCACCCGGGAGAAGTAGCGGGCCGCGAACATCAGGCCCATGATCTCTTCCTGCGCCGCCCAGCGGGCCTTGCCGGTCTCGGCCTGCACGATGTCCATCAGGAACTCGCGGTTCTCGACCACCAGCGCCCGGTAGCGCTCGAGCACCTCGGCCCGCTGCTTGGGGCTGCGGGCGGCCCATTCCGCCTGGGCGACACGGGCTTTGGCGATGGCGGCGGCGACGTCGGCGGCGGTCCCGACCGGCACTTCGCCCAGGGTCTCCCCGGTGAACACCTCGGTGATCGCTCGGGTCGCATGGTCCTGGGTGGAATCCACGGCCGCGAACGAGCGCAACCGTTCGAACACCGCGGCAGCCGGCACCGGCATCATCGCCTCCTACTTACGAGTAACTTGCGGATACAGACAATCTACCCCCGCGCCGCGCGCGCGGGGGCAGGACCGTGCGGGCCGACCCCGATGTCGCCCCGCGAAAACGCTAAGCGGCGGCCCGTTCGCGGGCATCGACGTTTTCCGCCAGCCGGGTGGCGATCGCTGCCAGATCCCCGGTGCGGCGTCAAAGGTCGATGACGACCTTGCCTTTCACCCGCCGACCGGCTTGGAGTTCGGCCGCGGCGCGGATCTGCTCGATCGGAAAATTCGCCGCGATGGGGACCCGAAGTCGTCCGGCCGCAACCAGATCCGCGATCTTCTCGAGCACGCCGGGTGCGGCGTTGGCGCCGTTGGCCGGTGTGATGCCTTCGATCGCGGTGGCGATGGTGGTGATGCGGGCATCGGGGACGCCGAGAGTCCTTGCGACGTCGACTGTTTCGGTGCCGAAGAGATCGAGGGCCGCGGTGATGCCGCCCGGTGCGAGGGCGCGGACCCGGTCTTCCAGGCCATCGCCGTAGGCGACCGGTTCGGCTCCGAGATCGCGCAGATAGTCCGCCGAGCCTGCCGAGCCGGTTCCGATCACCCGCGCGCCCGCGATGCGGGCCAACTGAACGGCGAACACCCCGACGCCGCCGCCCGCGCCGCCGATCAGCACGGTGTCGCCCGGCCCGGGTTCGACCACGGAGAGCGCGGCCGATGCCGTGCGTCCGGCGATGGTGAGGGCGGCGGCGGTGCGGTCGTCGACGCCGTCGGGAGTGTGGTGGGCTTCGTTCGCGGCGATGCCCGGGACCGGGTCGACCACCACGTAGTCGGCGACCGCGCGCGAGAGAGCGCCACCGAACACCCGGTCGCCGGGCGCGAAGCCGTTCACCCCGGCCCCGACTTGGTCGACCACACCGGCGTAGTCGGTCCCGAATCCGACCGGCAATGTCAGGCCGAACCGGCCGGCGGTGTCGGCGTCGGCGGTCATGACCCAGTCCATCGGGTTCAGCCCGGCTGCGGTCACCTTGACACGGATCTGTCCCGGTCCGGCCGTGGGAACGGGAACCTCGCGGACACCCAGGACTTCGGGGCCACCGAACGAATCGAGCCGGGCTGCCCGGCTTCGGCGATCACTGTGCGCCTCCATGCTGGCTTGTATAACACAGGCGGAGGAGGGGTCGGCGAATTGCCGTTATTGCCGCAATTTCGGCTTCTAGCTGCGAATTCTGTAACCGATCGGGCCCGCGCGACGAACAAACAGCCAGAACTACCTCGGGACAAGGATCCGGCGGTGAGGGCAGCGCCGCGGAG
>NZ_JBSGBY010000187.1:0-13358 GCF_053601505.1 Nocardia sp. NPDC004722 | reverse complement strand
CCTGTTCGGCATGACCGAGAAGCGCGGGACCGCCTGGCACTACACGGCTTTGCGGATCGCCGAACGCCCCGGGGCGCTCGCGGCCGGTCCGGCCCTCGGCGGCCCGCTGGGGCTGGCGTGGCGGTTGCAGCGCGGGACGCTGGTCGCCTGGACGGTCGGCATCGGGCTGTACGGGCTGCTCATCGGCAGCGTCACGCACGGCATCGGCAACGAGCTCGGGACCAGTCAGGCCATCAAGGACCTGATCACTCGCATGGGCGGTTCGGAATCGCTGGAGAAGTCGCTGATCAGCTATGGCTTCACCATGGTGGCGTTGGGCGCGGCCGCCTACTCGGTGTCGGCGGCGCTGCGGCTGCACACCGAGGAGAACACCGCGCACGCGGAGACCGTGCTCACCGGGGCGGTGTCGCGAACCCGCTGGGTCGCTTCGCATCTGAGCTTCGCGGTGTTGGGGCCGGTGCTGGCGCTGGCGGTGTCCGGATTGCTCGGCGGTCTGGTCTACGGCCGGGCCGCCGGTGATGTCGGCGGCAAGCTGCCGGAGGTGCTGGCGGCCGCCCTGATCCAGATTCCGGCGGTGTGGACCTTCGCCGCGATCACGGTGCTGCTGTTCGGGCTGCTGCCGCGCTGGACCACCGCGGCCTGGGGTGTGCTCATCGCCGCCCTCGCGGTGCTGCTGCTCGGCTCGCTCGCCGGTGCGCCGCAATGGTTCCGGGATCTCAGTCCTTTCGAGCACGCCCCGAAGGTGCCCGGCGAGGCCTTCACCGCCACCCCGCTACTCATCCTGCTGCTGGTCGACGTGGCCTTGATCACGGTGGGGCTCATGGCATTCCGCCGCCGTGACCTCCGCTCCGCCTGAGGCGAAGCCCCGGCGAACGGCCGTCCCGGATATCCCGGGGCGGCCGTTCGCATGTACAGGGGAGGGCGCGTGATGCGGGTGGGGCGGGTGTGAATTCGCTTGGGGCGGAGCGAATCGCCAGTTGCCGGTGGGGGTGCGGTGGCCGGGCGGTGAGGGCGGTGGAGGGGCAGTGCTGAGGGGTGGATTTCGGGTGCGGGGCGGTGGTAACCCAGTAGGGAACCGATTTTTACGAGGAGGTGGGGGGTATGTACGAGGGACTGGCACTCGGGATACACCTTCCCGCGGGATGGCTGTGGCCGACGCTGATCTTCTTCGGGCTCATCATCTTCGCGGCACTGCTGGTGCTGTTGCTGGTGAGTGGGGCTCGATTCGACGACAGCGGCTCGCGTTACGTGCCCACGACGACCGGGACGTGTGAACCGTTCTGCGGTGCGCGCACTCCGGTGCCCGGATATCCGAACTGATCGGTAGGGTCGAGGTTTCCGGGCCGCTCACGCGGATACTCCACGGGAATAGTTCGACGAGTGGGGGTTCCCATGAGGCAGCGGATTCCGGCCGTGGTCGGGTTGTACTTCCGCGAGGCGGGGCACGAGTCGGCGGGCGGCACGCAATGGCGGCGCATTGCCGAATTCCGGCTGACCGCCGACGGCCACGCCACCTTCCGCGCGGTCGATCCCCTCGAGGGTTTGGTGGCGCGGGTCTGGTACCACCAGGGCGTCGAACTGCTCGGCACCGACCGCCGGGTGCTGCCCGCGGACGGCGCGGCCTTCCTGCGGGCGCTGTTGCAGCCCTTCGGATTCCGCGACTACTGGTTCCGCGACGACAGCTCGCCGCGCAGCGGGCTCACCCGCACCCGGCACACGGTGTCGCGCACCGTCTCCGTCGAACACGAAAGCGACTGGGCACCAGCGGATCCCGAATGCGACCGCTGTGGTGAGGAAGAATCGGAGGACGTCGAGAACGGACGCCGCACCGCGTCCAGACCCGCCGCCTGGCGACTGCTGGACGCGGACGTCCTCCGATTCTGACGCCGGTCGTATCGACGCTGGAGACTGCCGTACCGACACTGGAGCCTGTCGGCCGACGCTAGAGGCTGTTGGCCAGTAGCGCGTACTGCGCGGCCGCCTTGCGTTTCGCTGATGCCAGATCGGTCGAATAGACGACCGCCACGTACCGGCGATAGCCGACGTAGCAGCGGTAGGGGTTCTTGCCCGCGAGATCGGTCCAGTGCCCGCACTGAGCCCCCGGCACCTTGTCCACCGTGCCGTCACCGGTGTAGGTGTCGCCCTGAAGGTTGGTGAGCCCGTTCGTCAGAGCGGTGCCCGCCGCGGCGTCGCGCACCCGGTAGATCTCGTTGGCGTCCGCGTAGGCGAAGGCGTCGGTCCCCGTCTTGGTCAGCAGGGTCTGCCGGGCGGCCTGCTCCTCGGTGTTGTCGAGGATCCAGTTCGGGTGCCAGACCACGAAGTTGTCGGGATCGGGGGCGCGCCCGCTGTCGCGCTTGTCGACGAGCACCCGGGCCAGCAGATTGTCCGGATCCGGTTGCAGGGTGTCGAGTTTGTCGGTGGGGGTCTCCTGGAAGGCGTCGATCGCCGGGATCTCGGCGTCCAGGGTGCGCTTGGCCAGGCTCAGCAGATCCCGCTGATCGGCGCTGGGCCGCACGGCGAAGATGTCCAGCACGAATTCCTTGCGGGCGATCACCACGCCGATGTTGTTGATCCCCGGCCGGTAGTGGGCCATCGCGTCCGGATATTCGGGGATCGTCAGTTTCACGTTCTGCTGCAGCGCCACCGCGAAGTCGGCGTCCTCCAGCTCCCGGGCCGCCAGCTTGGCATTGTCGGCGGACGGGAAGCGCATGAGCACCATCGACACCGTGTTGGAGTTCGGGTCGGCCTGATGGGTGTCCTTGTTGTCGGGCCGATCCGAGCCGCCGGTGGTGAAATCGACGATGAAGCCGCGCTTCTCCAGGATCGGCGCCGCGACATCCGGCATGCCGTCGTACTTCATCAGGTCCGAGACCTTGGTGTGCACGTAGCTGCCGCGGCCGATATCGAGGCTCTGATCGACCTTCAGCGACGGTGCGACCGCCGCCGCCATCCGAATGCCTTCCAGCACATCGCCGTGCCCGTTGGCGGACGTGTCGTAGTGGAAGCGGTCCACCGCGCTGCCGCCGACATCCAGTGCGCGGACATCCATTTCACCCGCCACCGGGTGCCCGGACTGCGCGCAGCCGGTCAGCAGCCCGGCCACCGCCAGGCAGATCGAGACGACAACCGTTGTGCGCCCGGCAGTTCGGCTCATGGTTTCCCTCCCCGCAAAACTCTCCCCCTGAATCTTCGGCCGAAAGGTCCCGCGCTGTCCAGATTTCGCGCTACAGGCTGTTGGCCAGCAGCGCGTACTGCGCGGCCGCCTTCTTCTGGACGTCGGCATCGCTGGTGCCGTTGACCACCGCCACGTACCGCTTGTAGCGGACATAGCAGCGGCTGGGCGTCTTGTCCGAGTTGCGGTGGGTGCAGACGGTGTCCGGCACCTTGTCCGGCGCGTTCGCCTTCTGCTCCTGCAGGTTGCTGATCATGCCGGTCACGAAGTCGCCGCCCGCCTTGGCATCTCGCACCCGAATGATGAAATTGCCGTCCGCGACCGAGGTTTCGTCGACGCCGGTGTCGGCCACCAGCTTGGTCCAGTAGCCCATGTCGTCGGCGTAGAGGACCAGCCAATTGGCCGGGAACACCGCGAAATTCTCCGGATCGACCGTCTTCTTGTCGCGGTCGGCCACCAGGGTGCGGGCCAGCAGCCGATCCGGATCGACCGGCAGCTGCGAAATCTGGTCGGCGGCGGTCTCATTGAAGGCGTCGATCAGCGGCACCTCGGCGTCGAGGCTTTTCTTGGCCCAGTTCAGCAGGTCCTTCTGGTCGGCGCTGGGCCGCACGATGAACAGCGAGATCACCATGTCCTTGCGCGCCATGGTGACTCCGATGTTCGGCACGCCCGGCCGCCAGTGCGCGTAGGCGTCCGGGTAGTCCGGCAGCGTCAGCTTCTGATTCAGGTTCAGGGCGACATTGAAATCGGCGTCCTCGAGTTCCCGGGCCGCCAGCTTGGCATTGTCGGCCGACGGGAAGCGCAGCGCGCGAGTGGTGATGGTGGTGCCGTTCGGATCCGGGTTGTCGCCGATGTCCGAGCGATCCGAACCGCTGGCCGCGAAACCGGCGATGAAGCCCCGATTGGTCAGCACGGGCTTGACCGCCGTGGACAGGTGACTGACATTGAGCACATCGTCGACGGTCGAGAGCACCACGCCGCCGCGTCCGATGTTGAGCTTCGAGTCGACCAGCGAGGTGGGCGCGACGGCCGCGGTCATGCGGATGCCCTCGAGCGTCGGGCCCTTGCCGCCGTTGGCATTGTCGTAGCTGTAGCGGTTCACCGGATAGGTCCCGGTGTCCAGGGTGCGGACGTCCAACTCGCCGGGAACGGCGGTCCCCGATTTCCCGCAGCCCGCCAGGAGCGCGGTCAAGGCGAGACAGGTGACGGCGGTGACGACTCGTGCCGGACGGCTCATGATGATCCCTCCCGCGCGGCCCGGGTGCGGCGGCGCTGCGATGCTCAGATTTTCCGGCCGATATCGGCCGACTGTCCACTCTTATCCGTGTCGCCCTGCACCTGTTTCGTGTCGGCGGGCGTTCCGTTCACACCCAGACACCCTTGCCGACGGTCACCACCCCGCCATTGCTGACCGCGAAACGGTCCCGGTCCCGGTCCAGATCGACACCGATGATCTCGCCCTCCGAGACCACCACGTTCTTGTCGAGAATGGCGTGCCGCACCACCGCGCCGCGGCCGATCCTGGTGCCGGGCATCAGCACACTGCCCTCCACCGTCGCGCCGTCCTCCACGAGCACGTTGGAGAACAGCACCGAATTGCGCACGGTCGCCGCCGACAGGATGCTGCCCGCGCCCACGATCGACTCCTGGGCCAGGCCGCCGCGGCCGAACTTGGCGGGCGGAAGGTTCTCGGCCGCACCGCGAATCGGCCAATGCTTGTTGTAGAGGTCGAACACCGGATCCACCGACACCAGATCCATGTGCGCCTCGTAGAAGGCGTCCAGGGTGCCGACATCGCGCCAGTAGCCGCGACTGCGGTCGGTGGTGCCGGGGACGACATTGGTGTTGAAGTCGTAGACCGCCGCCGCGCCCGCCCGCACCAGGCCGGTGATGATGTCGCCGCCCATGTCGTGATCGGAGTCGTTGTCGTCGGCGTCGGCGCGGATGGCGTCCACCAGGACCTTGGTGGTGAACACGTAGTTACCCATGGACGCGAAGGTGACGTTCGGGTCGTCGGGGGTGCCCGGCGGATGCACCGGCTTCTCCAGAAAGCCGGTGATGCGGCCGGATTCGTCGGAATCGATGCAGCCGAAGGCGCTCGCGGAACTGCGCGGCACCCGGATGCCCGCCACCGTCACGCCCGCGCCGGACTCGATGTGCGCCCGCACCATCTGCTCCGGATCCATCCGGTACACGTGGTCCGCGCCGAATACCACGATGTACTCGGGATCCTCGTCGTAGATCAGGTTCAGCGACTGCATGATCGCGTCCGCGCTGCCGGTGTACCAGCGCGGGCCCAGCCGCTGCTGCGCCGGGACCGGGGTGATGTACTCGCCGCCGAAGCCCGACAGTCGCCAGGTCTGCGAGATGTGACGGTCCAGCGAATGCGACTTGTACTGCGTCAGCACACAGATGCGCAGGTATCCGGCATTCACCAGATTGGACAGCACGAAGTCGATGAGCCGGTACGCGCCGCCGAACGGGACCGCGGGTTTGGCGCGGTCCTTGGTGAGCGGAAAGAGTCGCTTGCCCTCGCCACCGGCGAGCACGATCCCGAGTACGTGCGGCTGGCTCCTCACACTGTTGAAACTACCGGGTTATGGAGAACCGGGAATGTCCAGCATGTGCCGTGTTCATCGCGATCTTGCGGGCCCCGTCGATTGGTTAGCGGGCGGGCTAACGTTTAGTTTGAATCGGTGAGCGACCGCGCCACCGGCACCCGCGGACTGCGAGTGGCCATGATGACCCGCGAATACCCGCCCGAGGTGTACGGCGGGGCGGGCGTGCACGTCACCGAGCTGGTCCCGCGACTACGGCGGCTGTGCGACGTCACCGTGCACTGCATGGGCGTGCCGCGCACGGATGCCGTGGTGCACCAACCGGATCCGATGCTCTACGCCGCCAACTCCGCGCTGCAGATGATGTCCGCGCAATTGCGGATGGCCGACGCCGCCAGCTTCGCCGACGTCGTGCACTCGCACACCTGGTACACGGGGCTCGCGGGGCACCTGGCCGCGCAGCTGTACGGGATTCCGCATGTGCTGACCGCGCATTCGCTCGAGCCGCGGCGGCCGTGGAAGGCCGAGCAGCTCGGCGGCGGCTACCGGCTCTCGTCCTGGTCGGAGCACAATGCCGTGACCTACGCCGACGCGGTGATCGCGGTCAGCGAGGGCATGCGCGCCGATGTGCTCGTCGCCTACCCGGACATCGATCCGGCGAAAGTCCATGTGGTGCACAACGGGATCGATCCGGAGGTCTGGCATCCGGGCGGACCCGCGCCGGGGGTGCGGGACGTGCTCGGCGAGCTCGGCGTGTCGCAGACCCGGCCGATCGCGGCGTTCGTCGGGCGCATCACCCGGCAGAAGGGCGTGTCGCATTTGCTGGCCGCCGCCCGACACTTGGATCCGGACATTCAGCTGGTGCTGCTGGCCGGAGCCGCCGACACCCCGGCCATGGAGGCCGAGGTGGCCGCCGCCGTGCGGGCGCTGCGGGCCGAACGCGACGGGGTGTTCTGGATCAAGGAGATGCTGCCCACCGAGCTGGTGCGCCAGGTGCTCGCCGCCGCAACGGTTTTCGTGTGCCCGTCGGTGTACGAGCCGTTGGGGATCGTGAATCTGGAGGCGATGGCCTGCGGGACCGCGGTGGTGGCGTCGGATGTGGGCGGCATTCCGGAGGTGGTGGCGCACAGCGAGACCGGACGCCTGGTCCACTACGACCCGGCCGCGCCCGCCGCCTATGAACAAGCCCTCGCCCGCGCGGTGAACCAGGTCGCCGCCGACCCGGTCACCGCCGCCGCGATGGGGACCGCCGGACGCGAGCGGGCGATCAGCGCTTTCGACTGGAACCGGATCGCCGCCCAGACCGCGAGCGTCTACGACGGGGTCCGCAAGGGCTAGTCCAGCGGATAACGCATGAACACGTCGGCCCGGTCGTACGGGCTCGGCGGCAGCTCCGACGCGGGGACGTGCACGAAGCCCATCGACTCGTAGAGGTGCACCGCGGGCGCGAGCCGGGCATTGCTGGCCAGGAAGAACTCCGTCGCGCCCAGCGCGCGCACGCGCTCGATGGCCTCGGTCAGCACCACCCGGCCGATACCCCGGCCCCGAAAGCGCGGCGACACCGCCATTTTCGACAGCTCGAACACGCCGGGATGCTCCTGCACCAGGGCGACACAGCCGACCGGCTCGCCGTCGATGCGGGCGATCAGCACCTCGCCGCCGCCGTCGACGATCTCCTGCGGGTGATCGAGGGTGGCGAGATCGGCGGGCTCGACCGAGAAGAAGGCCTCGATCCACTCCAGGTTGAGGTCCCTGAAGGCGCGGGCGTCGGCGGGCGAGGACATGGGGGCGACGACGATCGCGTCCCGTTCGGTGGCACGGGCTTCCGTCTGCTGAGTCACCAGGAAAGCATGTCGGACCGCGAACCATAACGTCCAATACTTGATAAGTGCAATCGATATCATCAGCTTATGAACACCAGGGTAGAGCTGTGAACCAAGGAGTCGGGCCGTGACACAGGGGGTAGAGCTGCGGCACCTGCGGTACTTTCTGGCCGTCGCCGACGAACTGCACTTCGGCCGGGCCGCGGTTCGGCTGCACATCGCTCAGCCCGCCCTCACCCAGCAGATCCAGCGCCTCGAAACCCTGCTCGGCGCGCGGCTTTTCGACCGCACCTCCCGCACCGTCGCCCTCACCCCGGCCGGGATCGTGCTGCGCGAGCGCGCCACCGCCCTGCTCGGCCACGCCGACCGCGACCTCGCCGAGGTCACCCGCATCGCCCAGGGCAGCCAGGGCACCCTGCACCTCGGCTTCGTGCCCTCGGTGCTGCCGCTGGAACCCCTGCGCGGCGTGCGTGAATTCCGCGACCGCTTCCCGCTGGTGGAGGTCGACCTGGTGGAAGGCTTCACCAGCCACCTCATGCAGCGCCTCGCCGACGGCACCCTCGACATGGCCATCGTGCGCGACCCCGACGATCAGCCCGGCACCGTCACCGAACCCCTCATGACCGAGCCCTACATGGCGGTCCTCCCCGCCGATCACCCCCTCGCCGACCGGGATTCGATCACCGGTGCCGAACTCGCCGACCACCCCCTGGTCTTCTTCCCCCGCGCCGCGGGCGGCCTCGCCCACGAAAAGAACCTCGCCCCCCTCCTGGAATCCGGCCGCCGCCCCCGCATAGTCCAAGAGGCCACCAACTGGACCATCCTCCTGTACCTGGTAGCAGCGGGCCTCGGCGTCACCATCGCCCCCCGCAGCGCCACCTTCACCGCCCCCACCTCCGCCCGCATCATCCCCCTCGCGGAAACCGACGCCAGCACAACCATCTACATCGCCACCCGAGCCGACGAGCCCCGCCCCCTCGTCCACAACCTGCTCGCCCTACTCCCCAACCGCCCGACCCTGCCGCCCGACTGACCCGTGGCTGCTGACGGCCAGTGTGCCCTGGGTCAGCGCAGTCGGTATGTCGACACTGTCACCGACGCGGTCACCGGCATCGGGTCCGGCAGCGCCGCAATCCCTTCCGCTCGACCCTCGGCCGCGTGAAACGCCGACGGTCCCATACCCACCACATTCGCGACGTCGTCGCGGGTGAGCGCCATCGGATACTCGACGGTTTCCCGCGTCACCAACTCGAATCGCGCTCCGAGCGATTCGGTGAGCCGATCCTGCTTGGCCTCGTCCACGCTCACCATCCCGAGCGGGCCGATCAACTCGCCCAGATGCCGCGAAGTCGGTGTGACCACGATGAAGCGCCCGTCCTCGGCCAGGACTCGGGCGACCTCGTCGGCATTGCGCGGGGCGAACACACAGATCACCGCGCTCATCACGCCGTCCGGAACCGGCAGCCCGCGCCACGCGTCGGCCAGCACCGACCCGGCCCGCGCATGTGCCCGGGCCGCCCGCCGAGCCGCCGCCTTCGACACATCCAGCGCGACGCCCCGCACCCCGGGCACCGCGTCCAACGCCGCCGCCAGGTAATACCCCGTGCCCGCCCCGATCTCCAACACCGCCGCCCCGGCCGAGGGGCGCGTGTCGCGCGGCTCGGTCGCGGAGTGGCGTCGGGTCGACAGGAGTGTCGCGGTGAGGCGCGCCGCGGAGGCTGCCGAGGCGGACATTCCGGGGGTGGTGATTCCGGCGGGTGCCCGGTGTCGGGGTCCGGCCGCATTCGCGTGCGGTGTGGCCGCCGGATGCTCGGGCGCGGTGGCAGCCGTGGAGGATTCCGCTCCGAATACTGCTGTGTCGATATCGGTGCCGGGGTGGAGAGGGGCGGAATCGGTCACAGCGATCGCGGTCGCCACCGCCGCGGCGAGGGCTTCGGCTATCGGGGTGAAGTGGCCGGCGGATTGGAAGGCGGCTCGGGCGTCGAGCATGGCCGGGGTATCGCCGGTCATTTTTGTCGACGCGCCGGTGAGGAGGCTGACGTAGCCCTGTCTGGCGAGGTCGAAGCTGTGGCCGTAGGGGCAGCGCAGGGTGCGGGAGGGGACGCCGGCCGTGGGGTCGGCGACGGGAGCCTCGAGCGGGTTGCCGCACTGCGGGCAGGCGAGTAGATCGGCGCAAGCGAGGAGCCGGTCCGCGGGGGAGGGCTCGGGTGTGCCGACTATGGGGGGATATGGGGTGTTTCTCACCGTGGTGTCGGTAGGCCCGGGGAGGTCTCGGGGCTCCCGGGAATCTCCGCGAGTCGGGCCTACCGGCACGGGCGAGTCGAGTTGCTAGCTGGTGACTTTGACGAGTTCGTCACCGAGCGCCGCTGCTTCATCCGGCGTGAGCTCGACGACCAGACGCCCGCCACCCTCGAGTGGAACCCGCATGACGATTCCACGCCCTTCCTTGGTTGCCTCGAGGGGACCGTCCCCGGTGCGGGGCTTCATGGCCGCCATCCTCTGCTCCCTCCAGATCTGCGCGGTCTGCTGCGCACTTTCATGGAACTCCAGTTGTCACCAACCAGGCAGCCCGCCGGCATGTGGCGGGCTACACCTAGCCCATTCTTCCCTATCGCGGATCGGGGCGGGTACCTGAGTTCCAAAAACCGACCGACGTGGCGTTCAGCGAGTACTCACATTCACCCAGCAATCGGCGATGTGATCGTCTACCATCCCCGTCGCCTGCATGAGTGCGTACGCCGTCGTGGGTCCCACGAATTTGAACCCGCGGCGCTTGAGTTCTTTTGCGAGAGCGGTGGATTCGGCTGTGACGGCGGGCACATCGGACAGCTTTCCGGGCCGTTTCCGGGTGGCCGGGGCGAAGGACCAGAGCAGCGTGTCCAGGCTCTCACCGAGATCGCGGGCAACCCGCGCATTGTGGAGGCTGGCCACTATTTTGGCCCGATTGCGAACAATGCCCGGATCCGCCATGAGGCGTTCCACATCGGCGTCCCCGAACTGCGCGACCCGCTCGATCACGAACCCCTCGAATGCCGCCCGGAACGCGGGCCGCTTGCGCAAAATCGTGATCCACGCCAGGCCCGACTGAAACGCCTCGAGGCACATTCGTTCGAATAGCGCGTCATCACCGTGCAGTGGGCGTCCCCACTCGAGATCGTGGTAATCCCGATAAAGCTGAGAACCCTCCGACCATCCACACCGGATTCGGCCGTCGCCGGATTCGACGCTCACCGCGTACCCGGCTCATCGACGCGCTCGGCGGGGGCCGTCGCCGCGGCGGGCTCGACAGGCATGCCGGATTGACCAGGTGTGGCGGATTGACCGGGCGTGGCGGGCTGATCCGGCGTGGCGGACGCGGCGGGCCACGTCGGCACGGCCGGGCCGGTGGGTACGGCCGGCGCGGGGACCGGGGTGGGCACGGGTGCGTGGCCGGGAATGACCTGGGGGACGACACCGTCGACGATCCCCGCCAGCGGACCGGCGGTCGCCGCCTCGGACTCCGCCGGGCCCTCCGGCTCGCCCGCCGTCACGCGCGCGAGTTCCCCCTCGAGCTCGTCGATGCGGGCGGCCAGCCGGGTCAGCGCCCAGTCCACCTCGCCCGCCTTGTAGCCGCGGAACACCTGCTGGAAGCGCAGCGCGCGCACATCGCCCCCGCTGATCCCGGCCGCGGGCAGCACGGTGGCGGTCGTCCCCTCCGGTAGCGGCCCGAGCTCCTCGGACCGCCCGAAGATCGCACTGGCCACCAGGAACAGCAGCGCGGCGACCAATCCGACGATCAGCACGTACAGCAGCATCGTGAGCATGCCGTCGAGCTTAGGTGGCGGGCGCCCACCCGCGCGCCCGTGCCCCAGCGGAATCCGGACGTCGAATTCCGCTGGGCGCTGGAGATTTACGTCAGAGGTGGCGGGTGGTGTCGATGGACAGCGACATTCCGGCCAGGCCGCGGCGGCGGACGGCCAGCTTGTCGGCGATGTCCAGCAGGGCCTTGCCGGAGGCGCTGTCCGGATCGCGCAGGACGATCGGGGTGCCCTCGTCGCCGGCTTCGCGCAGGCACTGCTCGATCGGGATCTGGCCCAGCAGCGGCACATTCGCGCCGATCGCACGGGTCAGGTTGTCGGCCACGGTCTGGCCGCCGCCGGCGCCGTAGAGCTCCATGCGGGAGCCGTCGGGCAGATCCAGCCATGACATGTTCTCGATGACGCCGGCGATGCGCTGGCGGGTCTGCAACGCGATGGAGCCCGCGCGCTCGGCGACCTCGGCGGCGGCCAGCTGGGGGGTGGTGACCACGAGGATCTCGGCGTTCGGGATCAGCTGTGCCAGTGAGATGGCCACGTCGCCGGTGCCCGGCGGCAGGTCCAGCAGCAGGATGTCGAGATCGCCCCAGAACACGTCGGCGAGGAACTGCTGCAGCGCGCGGTGCAGCATCGGCCCGCGCCACACCACGGGCGTGTTGCCCTGGGTGAACATGGAGATCGAGATGACCTTCACGTCGTGCGCGATGGGCGGCATGATCATTCGCTCGACCTGGGTGGGCCGCTGCTCGGTGCCCAGCATGCGCGGCACCGAGTGGCCGTAGATGTCGGCGTCGAGGACGCCCACCGACAGGCCCTTGGCGGCCATGGCGGCCGCGAGATTCACGGTGACGGAAGACTTTCCGACGCCGCCCTTGCCGGAGGCGACCGCGTAGACACGGGTCAGCGAGCCGGGCTGGGCGAACGGGATGACCGGCTCGGCGGCGTCGCCACGCAGTTTGCGGCGCAGTTCGGTGCGCTGCTCGTCGTTCATCACGTCGAGTTCGACGGTGATGGCGCCGACACCGGGCACGTCGTTGACGGCCTTCGTGACCCGTTCCTGGATGGCGGTTTTCATCGGGCAGGCCGACGTCGTCAGGTAGATCACAACGTGGACACTGCTATCCGCGCCGACCTCGACGCTCTTCACCATGCCCAGCTCGGTGATCGGCTTCCGGATCTCCGGGTCGTTCACCTTCGCGAGCGCGCCCCGCACATCCGATTCCGCAACTACTGGCATGCGGCCAAGTCTAGGGACGCCCCCGGCCGGTATCGGATGCGGGGGAGTCCGCTATCTCAGATGCGTGGCAGGGCTGTACCTCAGATGCGCGGCAGCGCCGCGGCCGCGGGCGAGACGCCCGAGCCGTACGCGGTCTCCCACGCCATCACATTCGCGACATAGGCCATGGAGTTGTTGTAGCGGAGGATGGCCCGGGTCTGCTGGCCCGGATCGCGCATGTCGAGCCCGCCCGAGCACAGGTACTTGCCCGCGGTCAGCGTGGCGTCGTAGATGTTCTGCGGATCGGCGATGCCGTCGCCATTGCCGTCGGCCGCGTACTTGCGCCAGGTCTCGGGCAGGAACTGCATGGGCCCGACGGCGCGGCGGTAGCTGCCGGACAGGCCGTCCAGGTCGCCGCCGTCGGAGGTGGCGACCACGTTGTTGCCGTACAGGCTGCCGTCCAGGACCGGTCCGTAGACGGGCTGGATCGGGTAGCCGTTGTCGTCGATCTTGCCGAAGCCGTGGGTGGATTCGACCCGGCCGATACCAGCCAGCATGTTCCACGGCATATTGCAGGTCGGATTCTCCACGGCCAGAATGTGTTCCGCGTTCTGATAGGCGTCGTAGGCGACGCCCGGCATGCCCAGCGGCCCGGCGGGACGCGACGACGGCACCCGGCCGTCGGGCTGCGCGACCGACTTGACCTCCGGAGGGCCAACGGGCGCAACCTGTTTGGCTTCCTTCAGCAGCGGTTCCGGGGCGGCGACAGCGGGTGCCGCCTCCGGTCTGGGTAGG
>NZ_JBSGBY010000186.1:0-13372 GCF_053601505.1 Nocardia sp. NPDC004722 | reverse complement strand
CGGAAACCCACCTGCACCACACCGAGTTTCGAGCGCACGCCCACATTGCCGCGCGAAGTCGGCTGTCCGGCAAGGCGTCAGGTGATCGACGGCAGCGCCGACACCGGCTGGATCGACCGGGTCCGCGCGCAGGGCCGGCTGGTCTCGCACCGTCATTCGGCGATCGCGGTGGCGCTGGCCGCCATCGACGCCTACGAGGAAGAGGAGCAGGCCGAGCGCGAGCGGCTGCTGTCCACCGCGGCCGGTGGCCGTCCGCAGGTGCAGCACAAGAGCGGTCGTCCGCACGAGCTGAAGCTGCGCGGCGTCAGCTACCGGGTGCGGGTCGCCCGCATCGGCGCGCACCGCTTCCGCATCGGCATCGAGGCGGGCGGCGAAATGCGTGCCGCCGACGTGGATCTCGAACGTTTCGACAGCCACACCGGGCAGATCGTGGTGAACGGCAGCCGATTCCGCGTCATCACCGACACCCACGGCCCCGTGCACCTGGTCGACGTCGAAGGCGTGACCCACCGCATCAGCCGTGACGAGGGCGGCGTCGTGCGCTCCCCCGCCCCCGCGCTGGTGGTCGCCACCCCGCTCGCGGTCGGCGACGAGGTCGAGGCGGGCGCTCCGGTGCTGGTGCTGGAGAGCATGAAGATGGAAACGGTGCTGCGCGCGCCGTTCCGGGCCCGGTTGAAGGAGTGCGCGGTCTCGGTCGGCTCCCAGGTCGAGACGGGCGCGCCGCTGCTGCGGCTGGAGCCGCTGAGCGACGACGAGGAGGCCGACGACACCGCGGTGACCGGTGCGGTCGAGCTGGATCTGCCCGGCGTGCTCGCGCCGATCCGCCATCAGGAGGCCCTGACCCGCAGCCTGCAGGACCTGCGCAGCATGCTGCTGGGCTTCGATGTGGACCCGCACGAGGAACAGCGGGTGCTCGAGGACTACCTGGCCGTGCGCCGCGGCGCGATCGAGGACAACCGCAGGCCGCTCGCCGAAGAGATCGAACTCGTGCAGGTCTTCGCCGATCTCACCGAGCTCAGCCACAACCGGTCGTGGGATGACGAGGGCGTGCAGGGCCATGTGCACAGCGCCCGCGAGTTCTTCCACGGCTATCTGCAGAGCCTCGACGTCGAACGGGCCGGGCTGCCGGAGTCCTACCGCGCCAAGCTCGCCACCGCGCTCGCGCACTACGGCGTCACCGAGCTGGACCGCTCCCCCGACCTCGAGTCCGCGGTCTTCCGGATCTTCCTGGCCCAGCAGCGTCCCGCCGATACCGCCACCGTCATCACCGCGCTGCTGCGCGAGTGGCTGGCCGAGCCGGGACCCGATCGGGCGCTGCGGGAGCCGGTCGGCCTGGCGCTGGAACGCCTGGTGACCGCGACCCAGGTGCGTTTCCCGGGTCTCGCCGATCTGGCGCGTGGTGTGGCGTACGCCTGGTACGCGCATCCGCTGCTGCGTCGCAACCGCGCCCGCGTGTACACCTCCGTGCGCAAGCACCTGAGTTTCCTTGACACGCAACCGGATACCGCCGACCGCACCGAGCGCATCGCGGACATGGTGCGCGCCACCGAACCGCTGGTGCGGCTGCTCGGGCAGCGGCTGGTGCGCGGGGCCGCGGACAACACCGCCATGCTGGAGGTGCTGACCCGCCGCTACTACGGCAACAAGGACCTCGCGAACGTGCGCACCGAGGCGGCGGGCGGGCACACCTTCGTCGTCGCGGAGCGCCGGGGCGTGAATCTGGTGTCGGCCGCGGTGAGTTTCGACGAGCTCGAGGCCGTGGTACGTGGTCTGGGGCAGGTGGCGCAGGGCGCCGCGTCGGTCGAGGCCGACATCTACCTCAGCTGGGAGAAGCAGCCCGAGAACTTCGAGGCGATGGCGGTCGCGCTGCAGGAAACCCTGGTCGCGCACCCGCTTCCGGATCAGGTGCATCGGATCACGTGCACGGTGGCGGGCAGCGGCGGTGCGGTCATGCACCACCACTTCACCTTCCGACCCGCGACCACCGGCATGACCGAGGAACGGCTCATCCGCGGCCTGCACCCCTACATCGCGCAGCGCATGCAGATGCGTCGGCTGCGCAAGTTCGACCTCACCCGTTTGCCGTCCTCGGACGACGAAGAGGTGTACCTGTTCCGCGCGGTCGCCAAGGAGAACCCGAACGACGACCGGCTCATCGCGTTCGCGCAGGTGCGTGACCTGGCCGCGCTGCGCGAGCAGGACGGCCGGTTGCTGGTGCTGCCGAGCGCGGAGAGCACCATCGCCACCTGCCTCGACTCGTTGCGGCGCGCGCAGGCGCAGCGGCCGTCGGCCAAGCGGTTCAACACCAACCGGATCGTCATGTACATCTGGCCGGTGGTCGACGTCACCCGCACCGAGTTGGAGAAGGTGATCGGCGGGCACGTGCTGCCGATGACCCAGGGCGCGGGGCTCGAGGAGATCCTGCTCATCGCGCGGCAGCGCGATCCGGAGACCGAGGAACTGACCAAGATCGCGGTGCGGATCTCGTTCGACACCACCGGTTCCATCATCGTGAGTGTCGATGAGCGGACCGATGATCCGGTCGAGCCGCTCGACGAGTACCGGCAGAAGGTGCTGCGGGCCGGTAGCCGCAATACCGTCTACCCGTACGAATTGACGGGTCTGCTCGGTGATTTCGCCGAATACGACCTCGACGAGAAGAACGCGCTGGTCCCGGTGGATCGCCCCAAGGGCACCAACAAGGCCGCCCTGGTGGCCGGTGTGGTCACCACGGCGACCGCCCAGCATCCGGCCGGGATCAAGCGTGTGGCGCTGCTCGGCGATCCGACCAAATCCCTTGGCGCGCTGTCGGAACCGGAGTGCCGCCGGGTGATCGCGGCGCTGGACCTGGCCGAGCAGTTGCAGGTCCCGCTGGAGTGGTACGCGCTGTCCTCGGGCGCGCGCATCTCGATGCAGTCCGGCACCGAGAACATGGACTGGGTGGCGGCCGCACTCAAGCGGATCGTCGAGTTCACCCAGGCCGGCGGCGAGATCAATATCGTGGTCAACGGCATCAATGTCGGTGCGCAGCCGTACTGGAACGCCGAGGCGACCATGCTCATGCACACCAAGGGCGTGCTGATCATGACGCCGGAGTCGGCGATGGTGCTGACCGGTAAGCAGGCGCTGGACTTCTCCGGCGCGGTCTCCGCCGAGGACAACTTCGGCATCGGCGGCTACGACCGCGTCATGGGCCCCAACGGCCAGGCGCAGTACTGGGCGCCGAATCTGCTTGCCGCGCGGGACATCCTGATGGCCCACTACGACTACACGTATGTGGCTCCCGGTGAGTCCGGCCCGCGGCGGGTGCTCTCCGGCGACCCGCTGGACCGCGACGTCTCCGATTTCCCGCACGTGATCGAGGGCAGCGATTTCGCCACCGTCGGCGAGATCTTCTCCGCGACCCACAACCCGGATCGCAAGAAGCCCTTCGACATTCGCACCGTGATGCGGGCGCTGGCCGACCAGGACCACGAGGTGCTGGAACGCTGGGCGGGCATGGCCGACGCCGAGACCGCCGTCGTGTTCGACGCGCGGCTCGGTGGAATCCCGGTGTGCCTGTTGGGCATCGAGTCGCGCAGCGTGCCGCGGCGTGGCTTCCCGGCCACCGACGGCCCGGACACCTACACCGCCGGTACGTTGTTCCCGCAGTCGTCGAAGAAGGCGGCGCGGGCGATCAACGCGGCCAGCGGCAATCGCCCGCTGGTGGTGCTGGCGAACCTGTCCGGCTTCGACGGCTCCCCGGAGTCGATGCGCAAGGCGCAGCTCGAGTACGGCGCCGAAATCGGCCGTGCCATCGTCAATTTCGAGGGCCCGATCGTGTTCTGCGTCATCTCCCGCTACCACGGCGGCGCGTTCGTGGTCTTCTCGAAGGCCCTGAACCCGAATATGACGGTGCTCGCGCTGGAAGGCTCCTTCGCCTCGGTCCTCGGTGGCGCGCCCGCCGCCGCGGTCGTGTTCTCCGGGGAAGTCAACGCCCGCACCGCCGCCGACCCCCGGGTCCGTGATTTCGAGACTCGCGCGGCCGCCGCATCGGGTACCGACCGCGCGACCATCACCGCCGAACGCGACGAACTCCGCTCTTCGGTTCGCGCCGAGAAGCTCGGTGAGGTCGCGGCCGAATTCGACCGCGTGCACGATATTCACCGCGCGGTCAAGGTCGGCTCGGTGGACGCGATCATCAGCACCGCCGAACTGCGCCCCCGCATCATCGGGGCGATCGAGGCGGGTCTGACCCGCTGATCCGGTTCCATCGGCAACGCCCCGGCAGGAAATCCTGCCGGGGCGTTGCCCTTTCGGTGATCAGCGCGCTTTCGGCGCTCAGCCCTGCAGGTGGGCGGTGACCGTGGGGGCGAGACGGGCCGCGAGCGCTTCGATCGACTCGGAGGCGACGGGCTCGACCTTCAGGATGTAGCGCAGGTAGGCGATGCCCAGCAGTTGCGCCATCGCCAGGTCGATGCGCAGCTCCGGATCGGGGCCCGGGAGTGCCGCCGCGAGCAGGTGATACAGCTGCCCTTGGATGAATTGCCGTGCCAGCGTGGCGGATTCCTCGTGGGTGGCCGCGCCGCGCAGGATCGCCTCCAGGCGGCCGCGGGATTCCGGCGCGTCCCACAGTCCGAGGAAGACCCGGGTCAGCCGGTCGCCGATCCCGGCCGGGTCACCGTCGAGGATGCGGGCGGCGATCTCCTCGGGCGCGAACGGCCAGCCCATGGTGGCCCGGAACAAGCCCTCCTTGCTGCCGAAGTAGTGGCGGATCAGGGCGGGATCCACCCCGGCCGCGGTCGCGATGTCGCGGACCGAGGTGCGGTCGTATCCGGTCTCCGCGAAGCGTTTGCGCGCGGTGTCGAGCAGGGCGGCTCGGGTGTCGGCGTGGCCGGGTCGTCGTCCGATGGGTGGCATGGTGCCGGAAACTCTACACTCGTTGACTTTCTCGACGCGGCGGACGTACCGTTGAATCATTAATTCCACAAGTGAGGAGTTTCCTCTCATGCCGATGCCACGCTGGGTTGCCCAGACCAACAAATTCGGCCTCAACCAGGTCACTCGCCTGCTCGCCCCGTGGCTTCCGGGCTGGGCGCTGGTGGTCCACCGCGGCCGAAAGTCCGGTCGCACCTTCCGGACTCCGCTGTGGGCGTTCCGCCGCGGCGACGACTTCGTCATCGCGCTGACCTACGGCAGCAGGTCCGATTGGGTGCGCAATGTCGAGGCCGCGGGGTCGTTCGAGCTGGTGCACCTCGGTCGGCACGTCGAACTCACCAACCCCCGCGTCTATCACGACCCCACGGCCGCCGATATGCCGCTGCCGATCCGGCTGATGCTGCGGTACGTGCTCAACGTGCCCGAATTCCTGCGGGCGACTACCACGTCCGCGGTTCCGAAGGCTGCCTGACTTCGAAACCTTCAGCGCGACAAGGACTATCCGAGGTGATTCACCAGCAGGTCGGCGCGGAATTCTCCGGGAGTCCGGCCGGTCCAGCGATGGAAGGCCCGGCGGAGAGCTCGGGCGTCGGTGTAGCCCGCGCGGGCGGCGACGGATTGGATCGGCAATTCGGTGTCGCGCAGGAGGCCGGTGACTTGATCGCGGCGCACCTGCTCGACCTCGGCACGCCAGGTGCTGTCGACCTCGCGCAGGCGGCGCTGCAAGGTGCGGGGGCTGATCGCCAGACGGCAGGCGATCGTGTCGAGTCCGAGGTCGCCGCGCGTCATCGCGTCCGCTATCGCGTGATGGAGTTTGCCCCGCCAATCCGGTACCTGGCGGGACGCCTCGAGTTGAAGTTCGGCGTAGTGGCAGAGCATGTCGCCCAGCATCGGGTCGTCGCCGGTGGGCAGCGCGCCCACGTCCAGGAAGGTGATCTCGGAGAACGGCGCGCCGAAATCGATGCAGCTGGTTCCGAATTCCTCGATCATGTGCGGGTAGCGGTGCGTGACACGGTGGGTGAACGCGACCCGGACGGGGATGAGGTGCTGCCCGGTCGCCGCACGGACGCGGTGCAGGATGAGCGAGAGCACGAATTCCTCGACCGGAACGAACAGCGGGTCGGATTCCTCGGCGACGCCGACGCGCACGGTGAGCAGCCGATCATCCTCGAGCACCTCCCAGACGACGGTGGGATCGGTGACCGCGGAACGGAATTCCATGACCGTGCGCAGGCTCTCGGCGAGGGTCGCCCGGCTGGCGAACAGGTAGTCCCAGACGCCGAGGGTTCCGCGTTCGGCGGTGGCCGACACGCACAATCCCGCTCCCGGACCACCGACCGAGCCGATCAATTCCCACATCCGCCAGGCCGACTCGATCGGCACTCGCAGATGCTCGTCACCGGAACCGGATTCGTGGACGCTCGACACGCTGGCGACATGGCCCTGCGAGGCACCGACTCTCAATGCCGCGTCCTGAAGCACGACGGCGGTGCGCATCGGGATGGTGCCTGCGATCATGTGCCAAGCCTACAAGTTGCGTACCCTTTGGTCTGTTACACGCCTGCCCCTACTTCGACGGGCTCAGAGCCACCCTTTACGCCGGAACAGCGCTTGCACACCGGCCGCCAACGTGACCATGACCCCGAGCGCGGCAGGATAGCCGTAAGTCCACGAAAGCTCGGGCATGCCTTCGAAGTTCATCCCGTAGATTCCCGCGACCAGCGTGGGGGCCGCGGCCGTGGCCACCCAGGCCGAGATCTTCCGCATATCCTCGTTCTGCCGGATGCCGACCTGGGTGAGGTTGGCGTTGAGTACCCCATCGAGCAGTGCGCGGCGGCCGCTGACCCGGTTGTCGAGATAGCGGAATTGCCGGTCGATTTCGCGCAACGCCTCTTCACCGACATTCGCGCTGTACGGGTCTTCCGCGATCCAGGCCGGAAGGCGACGGCGAACCAGTCGCTCGAGCGGCTCGTCGACGAGCGGGGCAGTGGTCTGCTCGAACTCCATGAGCAGCCGTCGTAGTCGATAGATCTGCTCGACCGGGTTCGTACCATTGGTGGAGAACACTTCTCGCTCGACCTCTTTGATTTCCCGGTCGAGATGATCGAGCAGCGTCGCATAGTCGTCGAGAACGAGATCGAGAACGAGCCGGAACGCAGCAAGCGGCCCACCCGCGAGATCGGCATCAGCCCCGGGCTCGAGGCAGGCCGGCGTGATCCCATCACTCACAGTGACGATGAAATCCCGCCCGACAGCCAGCAATACGTCCACCGCGTCGATGGACGCAGCCTCCGCGTCATAACGCCCCGTGGTCATCGCGACAACCACAGTCTCACCGTGCACTTCCAGCCCCGGCCGCTGCAGAGACCGATGAGCCTTCGCCAGCAGCCCCGAATCCAACCCCACCACCTCACGCAGTCGCACGAGATCGCCATCGTCGAGGTCCCGCACGCCGATCCACTCGAACGCCCGAGAACCAGAAAGTAGCTCGCCGCCAGAATAAGCAGCCTCAACGATGATCATGCGGGCATTGTGCCTCCCGCCTGCCACCAACTCCCAACTCGAAGAAATAGATCGGTCACCGAATCTGTCATGACCCACAATCAAGCGGGGAATGAATCCGATTCCGCTGTAGTGTTTTTCGAACTCGATCCCGATTCGAGCATTCATGCACGGCAATCCAAGAAGTCCTTCGATGCGCCGACAGCCCCGGCCCCCACTGGGCCACCACCCGTTAGCCGCAACGACGCTACCTCCTGCCGTTGGCTGTCGATGCCAAGGCGTGCCACTGACCCGACGGCTTCATCGTGCCGAACGACGGATGTCGTGGCCATGGTCGGTTCAGGCGGGTTGGGGGTTTCGTCCAACACGATGCCGCGCGGCCATTGAGATGTTGGAGGATTCGGGGGTGCGGTGGTGGTGTGATGGCGATTACATTTCCGTTCGAAACGTATTGCTCGCCGACTGGGGAAATGTCATGTTCGAACTCGATCTCACGCGTAAGTGCATCGCGCGTGGGGGAACATGGCTATCACTCGCCGCCACCCTTGCGGCGCCGCTCTGCGCGCTGGGGATCCTCATTTATCACGGCATGTGAAGAGCCGGCGCGGAAGGCTCGGAGAGATTGTCATGCCGGGGGTTTGACGCAGGTGAATTGCATGACGTCGATGAGGCCGGAGCGGAAGCGGTCGGCGCAGCCGGTGAGGTAGCGCTGGTAGGTGTCGTAGGTTTGCATGCCGCACAAGGCGATCGCTTCCAACCGGTGATCGCGCAGGGCGGCGGCCCAGTGATCCAGGGTGCGGGCGTAGTGCGATTGCAGGGCGTGGATGCGCTCGACCTCGAAGCCGCCCGCCTCGGCGTATTCCTTGACGCCGCCGAAGGCGGTGCTGGCGGGGAAGGGGAGGCAGCCGTTGGGGAAGATGTCGCGGCGGATGAATTTCAGAAATTCGACGTCGTCGCGGGTGTAGCTGATGCCGCGCTCGTGCAGGTCGCCCTGTGTGTACATCACGATGGTGTGCAACAGCATTCGGCCGTCGGCGGGCATCGTGGCGTATGCGAAGTCGAAGAAGTCGGGGTAGCGCTCCTTGCGGAAGTGTTCGAACGCTCCGATGCTGACGATGCGATCGACCTGTCCGTCGAACTCCTCCCAGCCCTGTAACCGGACCTCGGCGTGCCTGCCCCCGGGTGCGCGCCGGTCGAGCTGCCCGCGGATGTAGTCGTGTTGATTGCGGCTCAAGGTCAGGCCGATGACGTTCACGTCGTAGGCGTCGAGCGCGCGCAGCATGGTCGAACCCCACCCGCAGCCCACATCGAGCAGTGTCATGCCCGGCCGCAGGTCGCATTTGCCCAGAGCGAGATCGATCTTCGCCCGCTGGGCCTGTTCGAGGGTGTAGTCGGGGCGTTCGAAGTAGGCGCAGCTGTAGGTGCGGGAGGGGTCGAGGAACAGCGCGAAGAACTCGTCGGACAGGTCGTAGTGGGCCTGGATGTCGTCGAAGAAGGGGGCGTGACGGGTCACGGGTTGCGGACCTCCGGTGTCGGGTGTGGCGATCGGCGAGCACTCGAATACCGGATAGTCGGTGCGCTACCCGCCCGCGATGGGTCCACAAGAAGTGATCTGGGTCACATCAGTGCGCGCGACTGAAATTAGACCACTCGGTAACCAAACCCGCCCCCGAGCCCACACGAAACCCTGTCGATGCTCGCTGCTCCACGTTCCGCCGCGTCCCCGCACGAACGAAGGATCGATCGCGATGATGAAGTCCGCGTGCGTCCCCGAAACCGAACTCTGCCACCGCCTGGCCAGCCTGCTCACCGAGGTCGGCCGCGGGGACCGCGACGCCTTCACCGACCTGTACCGGCTCACCCATCAGCGGGTGCTGGGCTTCGCGGGCTGGATCCTGCACGACCGGTCGGCCGCCGAGGACGTCGCGCAGGAGGTTTTCTTACAGGTCTGGTCGCAGGCCGGCCGCTACGACGCGACTATCGCGAGCCCGATGGGCTGGATCAAGATGCTGACCCACCGCCGGGCCGTGGACCGGGTCCGCAGCGAGTGCTCGGCCACCCGCCGCGATTGGCTCTACGGCGAGACCCATATCCACCGCGACCACGACACCGTGCTGGAGGTCGTCGAACAACACTTCGAGGAACGCGAGGTCGTCCGCTGCCTCGACGCCCTGACCCAATGCCAGCGCGAGAGCATCGTGCTCGCCTACTACGCCGGGCAGACCTACGACGAGATCGCCCTGCACCTCGGCACCCGAGCGTCGACCGTGAAAACCCGCGTCCGCGATGGGCTGCGCCGGCTGTCGGCCTCCCTGGAAGACGCCGACCTCCGATAGACCGAGATCTCGACCAAACCGTCCCGGGACGCATGTCGAAAGCCCGGTATGGGAGTGAGTCCGCATCCGAGGAGCGATGTGCGCGGCGAGCGGGATGTCGCGGTGATCGGCAGTGGCGTCGCGGGTTTGACGGCCGCCTACGTGCTGGCACTGACGGACCGGGTGACGCTGTACGAGAAGGACGATCGGCTCGGCGGCCACGCGCACACCCACGAGGTGGAGTTCGCGCCGGGCAAGCGGGTGCGGATCGATTCCGGCTTCATCGTCCACAATGACCGGACCTATCCGACACTGCTACGGCTGTTTCGCGAATTGGGCGTGCACACGCGCGATACCGATATGTCGATGTCGGTGCGCGCTGACGCGACCGGGCTGGAGTACGCCGGGGCCAAGGGCCTACCGGGGCTGTTCCCGGCCGCCCGCACACTGGCCCGGCCACGCTATCTCGGCATGCTCGCGGAGGTGCCGCGATTCCACCGTGCCGCGCGGAAGCTGTTGCGGCAGGCCGATTCCGGCGTGACGCTCGCGGAATTCCTGCGGCAGCATCGCTTCAGCCGGTATTTCCGGGACAACTTCATGACGCCGCTGGTGGCGGCGGTGTGGTCGTGCGATCCGAGTGTCGCCGACCGGTATCCGGCGCACTACCTGTTTCGCTTTCTCGACCACCACGGGATGTTGCGCGTGTACGGCTCGCCGAGCTGGCGGACGGTCGTGGGCGGTTCCGGCCGCTACGTCGAGAAGATCGCGGACGGGATCGATGAGATACACACCGGGACTGCGGTACTCGGTGTCGTCGAGCGCGACGACGGCGTGCTGGTGCGGGTGGCGGACGGCGTGCGGCGCTTCGACGCGGTCGTCATCGCCACCCATCCGCGGCAGGCGCTGGCGATGCTGTCCGCGCCGAGTCCGCTGGCCGAGTCGGTGCTGGGGGCCATGCCGTATTCGGTGAATCACGCACGGCTGCATACGGATGAGTCGCTGCTCCCCCGCGCGCACCGGGCGCGTGCCTCCTGGAACTACCTCATCCCCGAGCGGCCGGGCGACGGGGTGATCGTGACCTACGACCTCACCCGCCTGATGGGCCTGGACCATGTGAGCGACCGGAGGTTCCTGGTCACGCTCGGCGGATCCGACCGCATCGCACCGGAGCACGTGATCGCCGAGATGACCTACGAGCATCCCCTTTACACCCCTGAATCCGTTGCGGCACAGCACTATCTGCCCACGCTGAACAGTGATCGGCTGGCGTTCGCCGGGGCGTATCACGGCTGGGGTTTTCACGAGGATGGCGCACGCTCGGGGTTGCGGGCCGCGGAGCGGATCGGCGGACGCTGGGAGTCTCGGCCGGAATCGCCCGTATCACGGGTGGCGGTGCGATGACCGCTCCCGCACCGGCTCTCTATTTCACGCGGATCTGCCATGTGCGGCGAGCACCCGTGCATCACGAGTTCGAATACCGCAGTTACAGCTGGTATTTCGATCTGGACGCCCCGCCGCGTCTGCCGCTGCCGCTGCGTCCGCTGGGATATTTCCGGGCCGCCGATCATCTCTCCGGCTCCGGAAGCGACCTGCGGGCGCGGGTCGACGCCGTGCTCGCCGAGCACGAGATCGATTGTGCGGGCGGGCATGTCACCGGCCTCATGTCCGCGCGGGCGCTCGGCTACGGCTTCGATCCGCTGACGGTCTTCTGGTGTCACGCACCGGACGGGCAGCTACGCTGCGTGATCGCCGAGGTGCACAACACCTACGGCGAGCGGCACCGGTATCTGGTCACGCCGGACCCGGAATCCGTTGTCGCCAAACAGTTCTACGTATCGCCGTTCAATCCGGTGGCGGGCCGGTACCGACTGCGCCTGCCCGTGCCCGCCGATCGATTGCGGCTGGCGATCACGCTGGAACGGCCCGACGGCCGGACCGTGTTCGCGGCCACCGTCGTCGGCCGGGTGCTCGAGGCCCACCGGACGACCATCGCCCGCGTGCTGCTCGTCCATCCCTTCGAAACGCTGCGGATCACCGCTCTCATCCGCTGGCAGGGCCTGCGATTGTGGGCGCGTGGCCTGCCGATCATCCCTCGCGATCCGTTCGTCCTCCAGGAGACACTCCCGTGACGTCATCCCCCTACTCGGCCGAAAGCACGGCGACCGAGCACGGTTTCGGCCCGGCGACCGTGGTGGACTGCCCGCCCGGCGGCCTGCGTGCGACCCTCGGCGGCCCGATCGTCATGGCGCTGCTGCGCCGTGCGGTGCGCCCGCTCGCGCTTCGGGTCGAACTGCCCGACGGACAGCTGCTGGGCGGCGGCGCTCACGACCCCGCGGCAACCGCGCCTGCTGGTGCACGACCCGCGGGCCTTCACCGCGCGGATCGCCGCGACCGGGCTCATCGGTTTCGGCGAGTCCTACATGGCCGGGGAATGGTGCGCGCCGGATCTTTCCGCGGTGCTCACGGTGCTCGCCCACGATCTCGCCCGGCTGGTCCCCGCGCCGCTACAGGCACTGCGGGCGCTGGTGCTGCCACGGCAGCCGCGCGAGACCCGCGCGACCGACTCGGGGGCGCGCCGTAACGCCGCGCATCACTACGACCTCTCCAACGACTTCTTCGCGATGTTCCTGGATGAGACCATGACCTACTCCGCGGCGCTGTTCGAACGGCTCGAGCCCGCTCCCGACTGGTCGGATCTCGCTGCCGCACAACACCGTAAGATCGATCGGCTGCTGGATCGCGCGGGGGTCGGGCCCGGCACCTCGGTGCTCGAGATCGGCACCGGCTGGGGAGAATTGGCCATCCGCGCGGCCCGGCGCGGCGCGACGGTCCGGTCGATCACGCTGTCCGCACAACAACAGCGGTTGGCGCGTGACCGGGTGGCCGCCGCGGGGTTCGAGGACCGGGTCTCGATCGAGCTGCTCGACTACCGATCCGTCGATGGGCGCTACGACGCCGTCGTGTCGGTGGAGATGATCGAGGCCGTCGGATTCGATTACCTGCCGGACTATCTGGCGACCCTGGATCGGGTGCTGGCGCCGGGCGGGCGGATCGCGTTGCAGGTCATCACCATGCCGCACGACCGCATGCGCGCCGCGCGCCGCACCCACACCTGGGTGCAGAAGTACATCTTCCCCGGTGGTTTCCTCCCCTCGGAGCGGCTGCTGGCACAGCTGCTTTCGGCACACACCGGATTGCGTATCGAGGAGCGGCTGTCGTTCGGTGAGGATTACGCGCAGACGCTGCGCCTCTGGCACGATCGTTTCACCGGTGCCGCCGACCGAATCGACGCGCTGGGATTCGATGAGATCTTCCGCCGGATGTGGCGGCTGTACCTCGCGTACTCCGAAGCGGGATTCAGATCCGGCTATCTCGATGTCCTGCAACTCGTGCTCGCCCGACCGGCGGTCGGGCCGGGAGCGCGCGGACGGTGACAGCCACACCGGCCGGACCCGATCCGCTGGCGGTGACCGAGTTCACCGTCGGGGTTGTCGCGCGTCGGCTGGGTGTTCCGCTCGCCACGCTGCGCAGCTGGAATCAGCGCTATGGCCTGGGCCCGCAGCGGCATCGGCCGGGGCGGCACCGCCACTACACCGAGGCCGATCTCGCGGTGGTGACCCGCATGGTGGAGCTCGTGC
>NZ_JBSGBY010000185.1:0-13387 GCF_053601505.1 Nocardia sp. NPDC004722 | reverse complement strand
GTGCGCAACGGCGCGGAGAACGGGCGCTACGGCTACCCGACCGGCGACGAGTACGACTACCAGGGCGGCAAGGCCCAGGACTTCCAGGGCGGCAACGCCCGTGCGGAGGTGGACAGGCTCGGCCTCGACATCCGGATCGGCTGCAACTCCTCGGTGATACTCGATCCGGCACAGGAGTTCTGGACCGACCTGGGCCGCCGGGGCGGCAGCGAATTCGCCGAGGCGCTCGGCTACGTCGGCCTCGATCTCTTCCCGGATGTCTTCCGCCCGATCCAGCCGGAACGGCTCGAGGCTGCCATCGCCGCGGTCCTCACGGGGTTCCGTAGCGAAAGTCTCACCGCCGCAGGCATTCCCACCACTACGCCCATCCATATCACCGAAAACGGCTGGGCCACCGGTCCGAATCGCTCCCTCGAGCGTCAAGCCGAAGTGCTGGAGACCGTGGTCCGCATCGTCGACTCCCTGTCCGCCGAACTGAATATCACTACTTACGAACACTTCTCGCTGCGTGATTCCTACAGCGGCCAAGGCGACATGAATCTGGAATTCGGGCTGCTGCGTTCGGATTACACCCCCAAGCCCGCCTTCGACCGCTATCGCGAACTGATCGCGGCGCACGGCGTCTAGCGCCGATCCCCCGTGGGAGGGATGCGGGCGGTCGCCGGTTGTGACAGCATCCGACGCGGCTGCTACAACTTGCACCGCCACTGCATCAATGCTGGATATCGGAGGTTCCCCCATGGGCTCGGCGATCACATTCGGCCCGCGCCGCGGACTGTCCCGGCTGGCGGGCGCGAGCCTGCTGGCCGGTGCGATCGCCGCGGGAAGCGGCCCGGCCGCCGCAGCCCCGATTCCCGCGGTACCCGGTGTCGCGCCCGACTTCGTCGGCGCACCCGCGACCGCGCAACCGGTGCCGGGGGTGCCGCCGGTCCCGCAACATCCGGGTCTGGCACCCAACGGCGACTCGGGCATTCACGGCGACGGCTGGATGTCGGACACCTACACCCGGCCCGGCCCGCTGGGCATCGGCACCAAGGTCGACTCCCTGCTGCTGGGCGACGAATGCGGATCCCTCACCTTCGATCGCGCGGGCCGCATCGTCGCCACCTGCCCCGGCCTGCACTCCGGACTGTTCCTCATCGATCCGGCGTCCATGCGCGTCCTCGGGTCCACCCCGCTGCCCGGCCGCAGCACCGCCGAACTGCTGAAACCCGGCGCCCTCACCAGTTTCGGCGGCGGCGCCTACTTCTTCCTAGACAGCCAGGACCGCGCCGTGGTCGGCGCGAACAGCGGGCACGTGCTCGTGTACGCGGAAACCCCTGCCGCCGACGGCTTCACGCTCGAACGCGACTACGACCTCACCGGCTCGCTGCGGCCGGGCGAGACCCTGAACTCCGTGCTCCCCGACTCCACCGGACGGCTCTGGTTCGTCACCAAGACCGACGGCGTGGTCGGCACCCTCGACCCGGAAACCGGTGCGGTGCGGGTGATCCGGCTCGGCGACGGCTCCGACGGGGAGATCGAGAACTCCTTCGCCGTCGGCGTCGACGGTGACGTGTACATCGCCACCAATCGGGAAATGCTGCGCTTCGACGCCGGGCCCGACGGCGCACCCGACATCACCTGGCGCGTCACCTACGCCAACAGCGGCGAGCACAAGCCCGGCCAGGTCGACGACGGCACCGGCACCACGCCGACCGTGCTGCCCGGCGGCTACGTCGCCATCACCGACAATGCCGATCCGATGAACGTCGTGGTCTATCGCACCGCTCGCGATGTCGCGCAACGCGAGGTGTGCAGCGTGCCCGTCTTCCCGAAAGGCGCGGGCAATACCGAGAACTCACTGATCGGCGCGGGCAATTCGCTGGTCGTCGAGAACAACTACGGCTACTCCGGCCCCGACGCCACCCTGGGCGGCAAGACCACCACCCCCGGTTTCGCCCGCATCGACATCGACCCGGACGGCAATGGCTGCCATCAGGTCTGGACCAACGACACCGTCGCCGCGCCCACGGTGGTGGCGAAGCTGTCGCTGGCCACCGGGCTCATCTACACCTACACGAAGGGCACCGAACCCACCGACCCGTGGTACTGGACCGCGCTGGACTTCCGCACCGGAAACCTGGTGTGGCAGCGCAAGTCCGGATCCGGGCCGCTGTACAACAACAACTACGCGGGTATCGCGCTCGGCCCGGACGGTACGGCCTACCTCGGAGTCCTCGGCGGACTCATCTCCCTGCGCGACAGCTAGGCCGTCTTCACCTCGATGGTGATGTCGGCGGCGCGCAACCGCTCGGTCAGCGCGTCGCCCATGGCCGAGGCCGGGGTGAGAATGCCCGCCAGCTCCGGCAGCGAGTCGAACGCCAGGCACAGCCCCGACTGCCCGAGCATGACCGAGGTGGCCTGATAGCCCGGATCGCCCTTGCCCGCGAAGGTGCACACGTACTTCGCGCCCGAGGTGGTGTGCGCGAAGGTGCGCATGGTGAACCAGCCGCTCTTGCGCGACTGTTCGCTGGGCCCGGTGCCCGGCTTGGGCACGATGCGGTCGATCAGCTTGCGGCCGACCGCCATTCGCGACAGCACCGCACCCGCCGCCATGGTGGCCACGATGCCGCCCGCGATCCCCGCCGCGATCAGCGGCGCGGTCGGCGAGGACCCGGCGCTCATCACCTCGCGGTAGCGGAAATTCTTGCCGTACGGCCAGCCCAGCAGGCCGTTGGAACGCCGCACGATCTTGGTGTTGTGCGCGCCCATGATGAACGTCGCCACCCAGCCGTTCAGGCTCGGATCGATGGCCGAGGCCCGCGACAGCGCCTGATCGCTCTGGCGGCCCACGTCCGGCTCCATCGCCTTGTCCGGGCTCAGCGAATACGGGTGCGCCATCACCGAACCCTTGGCCGGATCCTCGGCGATGGCCTCCATCATGGCCCGGCCGGAATCGATGGTGCCGCCGCTGGCCCCGCCCTTGAGGCTGGCCACCAGCGTCACATCGGTGAGCTCGCCGGTATTGTCCGCGACGCTGCGCTTGTAGAGCTGGTACACGCTCAGATCCGATGGAATCGAGTCGTAGCCACAGGAATTCACGATCTTCGCGCCGGTCTCGGCGGCCTGCTCGCCGAACCGGTCGATGCAGTCGCGGATGAACAGCGGCTCACCGGTGAGATCGGCATAGTGCGTCCCGTTCTCGGCGCACGCCTGCACCAGCGGGAACCCGTAACGCAGGTACGGCCCGACGGTGGTGACGACCACCTTGGTCCGCGCCGCAAGCGCGTCCAGACTCGCCTGATCGGTCGAATCCGCCTGCACCAGCGGCCATTCCGCAGCCCCGGCTCCCAGCTCGGACCGCACGGCGGCCAGCTTCTCCAGGGACCGGCCCGCCAGCGCGATCCGCGCGTCCGCGGGCGCGGCCCCGAGCAGATACTCGGCCGTCAGCTTGCCCACGAAGCCGGTAGCCCCGAATAGGACGATGTCGAATTCCCTGTTGGTCATTGCTTTTCCCATCGGGTGAGGTGTCAGGCCTTGGCGGCGCGTTTGCGGGTCTTCTTGGTCGGTCCCCCGGTGGTCGGCGTGGGAGCCGGACGGCTCGCCAGCCATTCATGGTGTGCGCGACCGAGTTCGGTCACCGGATCGTCCCCGTACAACCACTCCCGGGCGATGCGATGCCAGTTCCCCGTCGCCTCCAGCTGCCCCAGCATGCCGAAGGTCAGGAAGTCGGCACGCCGTGAGAACAAATGCTCCGGCGGCAGATTCTGCTGCTTCATCCCCGCGAAATCACTGGCCCGCGGATCCACCGCCAACACGAAAGCGCCCGAAGCCAATTCGGGGGTGATGGTGAGTTCCTCGTCCACCAGCGCCCATTCACACGCCGCCAGCACGTACTCCAGGCATTCCTCGGGCGTGATCTCCTCGGGCGAATCGATCACGCCGCGCTCGACCATCAGGTCGCGCAGCTCCTCGGCGCGCTCCTCGGCCGCGGCGCGAATGCAGATCGCCTCGAACTGCACATGCTCGGGATCCATCCGGTTGTAGAGCCCGAAGTCCAGGAACGCCACCCGGCCGTCGGCCCCCAGCAGCAGATTGCCCGGATGCGGGTCACCGCAGAACTCGTTGAAGGTGAACAGCGAGCCCACGTAGAAGCGGTAGATGATCTCGCCGATCCGATCCCGCTCGGTCGCGGGCAGTTCCCGGATCTCCTCGAAGCCGCGACCCGGGAAGTATTCGCTCACCAGCACACGCGTGGTGGACAGCTCCGGATAGGTGGTCGGCACCACGATGAACGGGTGCCCGGTGAACAGCTCCGAGATCTGCTTCTGGGTAGTGGCTTCCGCGACATAGTCGAGTTCGCTCTCCAGATTCAGCCGCAACTCGTCGAGCACCGCCGGGGTCACCCACGGCATGGCCGACTGCAGGATGCGCCGGAACATGGCCAGGTTCTTCAGATCCGCGCGCACGGCCGAGTCGATGCCCGGGTACTGCACCTTCACCGCGACCTCGCGGCCGTCGTGCAGCGTGCCCTTGTAGACCTGCCCGATCGACGCCGCGGCCACCGGCTCCGGATTGAATTCGGCGAACACGTCTTCCAGCGATTTGCCGAAATCCTCCTCGATCACGGCCTTCATCACCTCGAACGAGACCGAGGGCGCGCTGTCGCGCAGCACCGCCAGCCGGCGTTGGAAGCGTTCCCGATGTTCCGGCGGCACCAGATCCAGATCCAGCACGGACAGCATCTGCCCGAGCTTCATGGCCACGCCCTTCATGGTGCCCAGCACCATGACCATCTGCTCGGTGGCCCGGATCATGGATTCCTCGGCCATCCGCGCCCGCACGGCCTCCGAACGGCCGCGCATCGAACGACGAGTCTTCTGAGCGCGCAAGGCATTACCCGCGACGGCAATACCCAGCTTCGTCCCCCGCGCGAGTCGGGATGTAGGCAGCTCTTTCGCCATCAGTGACCCTCCATGGGAGCCAACACCCCCGTTGGTGTCGACACGGCGGAAAACCCAACGCGTGGTCCGCCGCTGTCAGCCTAACCACACAGAGAACCTCGGTGCTAGCCGTCAGCTAGCACCGTTTTCGGGATCGGGTAGCACATGAGGCTTGGAGTTGAAGTAATGCCGGTCACCGCCCGCGCGGACCATGCCCTCGATGGCGCTCCACGCCATCATCGTCAGGTAGTCCAGCATTTCCTCGCTGGACATGGTGCGGTTGGAGATCCACCAGTCCGTGGCCAGCTGCACACCCCCGACCAGCACGTACGACCACAGCATCGAGCCTTCGGTCTGCACGTTGCGGTCGAAGGACTTGTCGATGATGACCGCCGAAACCACCTGCGCGAACAGCTTCTCGAAGTCGGCGAGGGTGGAGGTGTCGGTGGCCGCGCCGTTGCCCATGATGAACCGATAGACGTCGGTATCGGAATCCACCGTGTGCACGTAGGCCGCCAGCGTGTTGCGAACCAGCTGGTATTCGTCGAGGTCGTCGCTGATCGCCTCGTAGATCCGCGGCATCAGCGTGGTCTCGATGAACCGCTCCATGGTGGCGCGGGTCAGGTCCTGCTTATCCGAGAAGTACCGGTACAGCACGGTTTTGGAGACGCCGATCTCGGCGGCGATCTCGTCCATCCCGGCGTCCCCGCCGCGCTTGCGGATGGCCGCCAGGGTGCCGTCGACCAGCTCCTCGCGACGATCGATCTTGTGCTGTTGCCAGCGGCGTTTGCGGCCGTCGACACGACCACCGCGTGGTCCGGCGCCCGCCTCGATGGCGGCACTCACGGTGCCTTTGGTGGTCACGCTGCGTTGGCTCCTTGTTCGCGTTCTGGGCCTGGGCATATTCAGCTTAAGCCTCCCATGCTGTGGAACGTCGCCGATCGGGACGGGCCCGGTGGCGGGGAGTTCGTCACACCACGCGCCAGAATGGAACATATGGAGCAGCCATCCGGCAGTGCCGGGGTACTCGAAAAGAACGAGCCGAAGCCGATGAAGAGCACGCCGCCCGGCGGCGGCGCGTTCGCCGATCTCCTCGACGAAGAGGGCAAGAAGCGCGAACTGTGGCGCATGAAGGCCATCGCCACCGGCTTCCTCGCCGTGGCCACCGTCATCTACATCGTCTGTGCGTGGCTCGACTCGCGCGGCGGCGCTGGGGCCTGGGTCGGCTATGTGAAGGCCGCGTCCGAGGCGGGCATGGTGGGCGCGCTGGCCGACTGGTTCGCGGTGACCGCGCTGTTCCGGCATCCGCTCGGCCTGCCGATCCCGCACACCGCCATCATCCGCAAGAAGAAGGATCAGGTCGGCGCGGGCCTCGGCGAATTCGTCCGGGAGAACTTCCTGTCCCCGGACGCCGTCGCCGAGAAGGTGAATTCCGCGCAGATCACCCTGCGCCTGGGTCGCTGGATGGCCGAACCCGGCCACGCCGAACGCATTTCCGACGAGAGCGCCACGATCCTGCGCGCGGTCATCGGCGTGCTGCGCGACGAGGACGTCGAGGCGATCATCGACAACACCATCGTCAAGCGCATCGCCGAACCGCAGTGGGGCCCGCCCATCGGCAAGGTCCTCAAGGAGTTGATCGCCGACAACCGGCAGGCTCCGCTGCTGGATCTGCTGGCCGAGCGCGCGCATCAGTGGGCGCTGGACTCGCAGGACACCCTCGACCGCATCGTGAATCGCGACGCGCCCTCGTGGGCCCCGAAATTCGTGAATTCACTGCTGGCCGAGCGTATTTATCGGGAGCTGGTGGAATTCACCTGGAAGGTGCGCACCCAGCCCGATCACGAGGTGCGGCTGGCCGCCAATCGCTTCCTCGAGGATTTCGCGAACGATCTGCAATTCGACGAGGCCATGATCGAGAAGGCGGAAAAGATCAAGACCGAGCTCATGGGTCGCCGCGAGGTCACCGGAATGGCGCAGGCCACCTGGCGGGCGGCCAAGCGGATGATCCTGGAATCGGCCGACGACCCGGATTCCACGCTGCGCCGCAAGGTGTCCGACAACGTCCGGCAGCTGGGCGAGCGGATGTCGACCGACCCGGCGATGCGTGACAAGGTGGACGGGTGGCTCGAGCGTGGCGTCCGGTACCTGGTCGCCAACTACGGCGCCGAGTTCGCGACCCTGGTGAGCGACACCGTCGCCCGCTGGGACGCGGAGGAGGCCAGTCGCAAGATCGAATTGGCGGCGGGCAAGGATCTGCAATTCATCCGGATCAACGGCACGGTGGTCGGTTCCCTGGCGGGCCTGTTCATCTATACCGTTTCACATTTGCTGTTCAATGGCTGAACAATTGACCAGAAGTGGCTCGGAAGTAATGCCGGTTGTTTGCCGCATCACCCTCCGCTAACTGGCGCTAGCAGAGCGCTTGCAAGAGTTAGCACCCCGTCCTAGAATTGCCCGTACAACCGCCGGAAGGTGAGTGATGAAGCACGATCCCGAGGTTCCCGAACCGATCGAAGGCGACGCAGCGGAGACGTCCGCCGCCGCGGATCGGTCGGGCCGCGTAGCCAACGCGGCGCACGACATCGGGGGCTTCATCCGATCGCAACGCGAGGCCGCCCAGGTCTCGCTGCGACAGCTCGCACAGCTGGCGGGGGTGAGCAATCCGTACTTGAGTCAGATCGAGCGCGGGCTGCGTAATCCGTCCGCCGAGGTGCTCGCGCAGATCGCGAAGGGTCTGCGGGTCTCCTCGGAGGTCTTGTACATGCGGGCCGGGTACCTCGAGCAGAGGCCGCACGGCCCTGTCCGGGATGCCCTGCTGGCAGACGACGGCCTGACCGAACGTCAAAAGCAGGTCCTTCTGGACATCTATGAATCGTTCCGCCGGGAAAACCAGGTGGACGAGGACAGAGGGGACGCAACGAACCTGATGGGGGGCGTTCCCGGGGGAAACAGGGACAACGAGGTTCCGCACCGCACAACCGAAGTTCCGCCACGCCAGGAGAACGAACCATGACCGAGCCCAAGCTCACCGCCACCGTGACCAAGCCGATCTACGCGACCGTCGGCGCCGGCGACGCGATCTACGCCGCCGCACTGGACGTCGTCTCGCAGATCCGCGAGCGCGCCGCCTCCGCCGACGTGCAGGGCCGCATCGAGGAAGCCCGCGAGCGCTTCGCCAACCTCCCGGCCGACCTGCAGGGCCAGGCCGAGACCCTGCGCCAGCGCGTGCAGGCGCTGCCGTCCGAGCTGCCCGAGGACCTGGCCGAGCTGCGCGAGAAGGCCACCCCCGAGGAGCTGCGCAAGCTGGTCGACCAGTACTACCACCAGCTGCTGGACCTCTACGCCGATCTGGCCGCCCGCGGCGAGGAGACCGTCGAGAAGGTGCGCCACAGCGAGTACGTCGAGTCGCTGATCAGCCGTGGCGACGCCCTCCTGAACCAGGATGCGGTCGCCAGCGCGCAGGAAGCCTTCGACAAGGCGCGGGCGCAGGCCGAGGCGGCGTTCGAGAAGGCGTACGAGCAGGTCGGCCCCTACCTGGGTCTGGCCAAGGACGGCGAAGAGGCTCCCGCCGAGGAGCCGGTCGACGCCGAGGTCGTGGACGTCACCACCGAGACCGCACCGGTCGAGGAGGCGGCCCCCGTCGCCAAGGCTCCCGCCAAGAAGGCTCCGGCCAAGAAGGCCCCCGCCAAGAAGGCCGCGCCCGCGAAGAAGTAATTCGCCGAAGTTCGCGCCTTTCGCGAAAAAGCTTGTAGCCCTCGCACACTCACGTGTGCGGGGGCTACAGCCGTCTCCGGGCGCTCGATTCGCTTTCTCGGATACCCGGCGCCTCTGTAAACGTTGCGTTCGAAAACCCGTGTCGCGGCGCGAAGCTCCGGTGGTCAGGGCTGTGCTCCGTATGATGGATGGGGTGATGGGAATTCCCGCTTTGATCCTGTGGGTGTTGCGACTGTGTGCGATGGGCATGACGGTCTTCGCTCTCGTACACGCAATTCGCCAGCGCCCGGATGCCTTCACCGCGGTGGACAAGCTGACCAAGCCGGTGTGGATCGCGATTCTGCTGGCCTCGCTGGGCGCGTTGCTGCTGTCGATCAATCTGCTCGGCATTCTCGGTATCGCCGCGGTCATCGCGACCGGCGTCTACCTCGCCGATGTGCGCCCCAAGGTCGACGAGATCCAGCGCGGGCCGCGCTGGTAACCGGCCCCCGACACTCGCGGCCGCCCTCCGGATCTTCCGGGTGGCGGCCGTTTTTTCGTTTTCCGGGTGCTTGCACTAGCTAGCACCGGGTGATGCGGGTTACTGTATCCATCAGTAACACAAAGGAGTGTCCTATGCGGGCAACGCTGCCTCATCCTGCGGACCTCGGCCGGAAGGTCCGGAACCTGGTGCGCGAACACCGGGCTGACCTGCGCACCCGGACCTACGCCAACGCGGATCTGAATCCGCCGGCCGGCCCCTACGAGGTCGTACCGGTCACCGCCACCGACGGAGCTCGGCTGCGGGTGCACGCCTACGGTCCCGCCGACGGCAATGTGATCGTGCTGGTGCACGGCTGGACCTGCTGCCTCGAATACTGGAACCCCCAGATCAACGCCTTCGCCGGTGAGTACCGCGTCATCGCCTACGACGTGCGCGGCCACGGCGAGAGCGAACTCGGCACCGCCCCGCTCACCACCGATCAGCTCGCCGACGATCTCGCCGACGTCCTGGACGCGGTGCTGAAGCCGGGCCAGCGGGCCGTGCTGGTGGGACACAGCCTGGGCGGCATGACCATTCAGGGCTGGGCGGGCCGCTATCCGCAGCGGGTGCGCAAGCAGCTGCTGGCGGTGCTGCTGAGCAATACCGCCGCCGGAGATCTGATCGCCGAGACCACGGTGGTCCCGTTCTTCAATCGCGGCTTCGTCAAGCTGCCGTTCGCGGTCGGCCTGCTCGGGTTGAGCGCGCCCATCGTCTTCCCGCCGTTCGCGCCGATCAAGTGGGTGTTCCGGCGGCAGATCATGAGCCTGGCCACGGTCGGCGAGGTCGCGGATTACGCGCAGAACATCGTGCGCTCGTGCCCGGCGCGGGTGCGCGGCCGGTTCGGCACCCTGCTGTCCTACCTGGATGTCGGGCGCGGCGCGGCGAACCTGACCGTGCCGACCACGATCATCGCGGGCTCGGCCGATGACATGACGCCGCCCGTGCACGCGGAGCGGATCGTCGAAATGCTCACCGAGGCGGGCAGTCTCGATGTTTACCGGGTACTGCCGACCGGGCATCTCGGAAATGTGGAGGCGTACCGGGAGTTCAACGGCGAACTCGACCGGGTTGCCAAGTCCGCGTTCGGGATTCCGGCGCGGGTGGTGGGTGCCTGAGGGGTGGGTCCGCCCACCCCTTGGGGACCTACTGCGGGATGCGCACCACCGCCAACATCGTTGTATAGCAAGAAGATATATGAGTGCTTGCACTAGCAAGCGCCCGGGTTAGCGCGCTACTGTGGTCTGGAACACAAAGGAGTGCTCATGCTGGTGAAACTGCCGGAAGCCGGTGTCGGCGCGGACGCGCTGACCGCTCCCTTCCGCTCCGGACTGCGGACCCGTTCCTACCGGACCCCCTCTCTCAATACCCCTGCCCCCGCCGAGGTCATCCCCGTGACCACACGCGACGGTGTCCGGCTGCGCGTGCACGCCTACGGCCCCGCCGACGGCGACGTGATCGTGCTGGCGCACGGCTGGTCCTGCGCGATCGAGTACTGGGCACCGCAGATCAACGCCTTCGCCGGCGAGTACCGGGTGATCGCCTTCGATCAGCGCGGCCACGGCGAAAGCGAGACGGGCACTCGCGCTTTCAGCGCGCAACAGCTCGCCGACGACTTCTCCGACCTGCTCGACGCGGTGCTGCGCCCGGGTCAGCGCGCGGTGCTGGTCGGGCACAGCATGGGCGGCATGACCATTCAGGCGTGGGCTCAGCACTACCCGCACCAGGTCCAGCATCGTGCGGCCGCGGCGCTGCTGGCCACCACGGCCGCGCGTCAGATTCCCAACCGTGCCACCGTGATTCCGCTGCTCAATGACGTCATCCCCGGCCCGGACTGGCTGGCGCTGGCGCTGTTCGGCACCCCGGTCCCGCTGCCCGGCGGCCCGGCGGTCAACCTGATCGCCAAGCACCGGTTGATGACCCGTTCCGCCACCCGCGACCAGATCGTCTTCGGCACCTCGATCGTGCGGTCCTGCCGCCCCTCGGTGCGCGCGGCCGTGGCCCGCGGCCTGCTCGCCCTCGATCTGCACGGCGCCGCGACGCATTTGACGGTGCCGACCACGGTGATCGCGGGTTCGCAGGACCGGTTGCTGCCGGAGGTGCACTCGCGCGAGATCGCCGACACCCTGGCCGAAGCAGGTCATCTCGACCGCTACGCCGTGCTGCCCACCGGTCACCTGGTCAACATCGAGGCCGAGAAGGCGTTCAATGTCGAACTGCACCGCCTGATCCGGCGTTCGCGCCGTTCGACGGTCGCCGCCGCGGTCTGATCCGGTTCGAAATCAGCAACGCCCGCCCCGGTGGAAACCGGGGCGGGCGTTGGCTTTTCGAGACCTATTCGAAGACGACCGTCCGGCGGCCGTGCACGAGCACGCGGCCCTCGAGGTGCCAGCGCAGCCCACGGGCGAGCACCACGCGTTCGATATCGCGACCCTGCCGGACCATGTCGTGCACGGTGTCGGAGTGGTCGATGCGGGTCACGTCCTGTTCGAGGATCGGGCCCGCGTCGAGCTCGGCGGTGACGTAGTGGCAGGTCGCGCCGATCAGTTTCACGCCGCGCGCGAAGGCCTGGTGGTACGGACGCGCGCCGACGAACGACGGCAGGAAGCTGTGGTGGATATTGATGGCCTTGCCCGCCCAGTGCTCGCACAGTTCGGCGGGCAGCACCTGCATGAACCGGGCCAGCACCACGGCGTGCGGATCGTGCACGTCCACCAGTTCCCGGACCTGTTCGAAGGCCGGGCCGCGCTCGGCCGGATCCTTCGGGAAGGGCACGTAGTGGAATTTGATCCCGTGCGCCTCGGTCATCCCGGCCAGGTCCGGGTGATTGCCGATGACGGCCTCGATGGTCGCGGGCAGCTCGCCGCTGGTGGCGCGGCCGAGCAGATCGTGCAGGCAGTGGCCGTCCTTGGAGACCAGGAGCACCGCGCGACGACGCTCACCGGTATCGAGCATCTGCCAGTCGGTCTCGGGTCCGAGATCGGCGGCGACCGCCGTGAACCGATCCCGCAGTTCATCGAGATCGAACGGCACGGTCGCGGCCTTGATGGCCTGGCGGGTGAAGAACCACCCGGTCTCCAGATCGGAGTGGTAACCCGCCTCCACGATCGACCCGCCGAAATCTGCGATGAACGAGGTGATGCGGGCAATGATGCCGGGACGGTCGGGACAGCCGAGGGTGAGCACGTAGCGACGGTCATCCGGGGTGGAACTCATCCGGACATTCTCCCAGCAACCCCCGGGCAGGCATCAAAGGGGTGAATCAGCGGGCTTCTACAGGGCGTAGAAGGCGTCCGCGTAGCGGAATTCGCCCTTGATCTCGAGTTCGTAGGCGGTCAGCGGGCGGACCTGGAAATGCGAGCTCCAGTCCGCGACATCGGGGACGATGCCCAGCCGCGCGCCGGGCACGAAGCCGAAGCGGGGGTAGTACTCGAGGCTGCCGAGCAGTCCGATGAGGGGTTCGTCGAGGGCGTCGGCCGCGCCGAGGGCGGCATGCATGAGGGCCGAGCCGATGCCCTTGCCCTGATGGTCCCCGCGGACGCCGATCGGGCCCAGGGCCAGCACCGGGAACGGGCCGATCCCGGCGCGGGTGAGGCAGGCGTGGCCGATCACCTGATCCTGGAATTCCGCCACCAGCGACAGGGTCGGGATCCAGGCGGAGCCGTCGTCGCGCAACTGGTGCACGAGACCGACTTCGGCGGGGTCACCGGCCGGTGGTGGGGAGGGGGAATCGCCGTCGGCAGCCGCGGAGCCTTCGAAGGCGCTGCGGTGCACCGCGTCGATCGCGGCGGCATCGCCGGTACGTTCACGACGGATCAGCACGCCTACAAGCATGCGTGACAGCGGCGGCGGCCCGCAATGAAATTCGCTCCGCATGTGCCAAACTCGGTGCTCATGGCACTGATTTCCCGTCGTGACGTGGCGGCGATGATCGATCACACCCTGCTGGCCCCCGAGGCCACCCCCACCGACGTGACCGCGTTGATCGACGAGGCGCGCGCCCTGGGCGTGTTCGCGGTCTGCGTGTCGCCGTCCATGCTGCCGGTGCGCGCGCCCGGCCTGGTGGTGGCCACGGTCGCGGGTTTCCCGTCCGGCAAACATCATTCGCTGGTGAAGGGGGCGGAGGCGCGGCTGGCGGTGGATCAGGGCGCGGCCGAGGTGGACATGGTGATCGATGTGGGCGCGGCCCGGGCCGGGGACTACAACGCGGTGCTGGCCGACATCG
>NZ_JBSGBY010000184.1:0-13393 GCF_053601505.1 Nocardia sp. NPDC004722 | reverse complement strand
GTCGACTCTGTCGACAATGTGCCTTACCTGGGCGGCGGACGGAATGTGTGGGGTGACTTCGAAGGGACAGAACTTGGCCGCGGTGAACCCCATCGCGGCCTTTTCGCGCCCGTCGGCCGCCAAGGTCTCGGGTGTCTGGCCTTGCAACCAGGTGTAGATGCGGACCTTGTCGCGGACCGGGCCGCCGAGCAGTTCGTAAACGGGCACGCCGAGTGCCTTGCCTTTGATATCCCAGAGGGCGTGGTCGATCCCGGCGACCGCGCTGGACATCACGGGACCGCCGCGATAGAAGCCGCCTTTGGTGAGGATCTGCCAGTGCTCTTCGATGCGGCCGGCGTCGCGGCCGATGAGGTATTCCATGAAGGTGTCGACGGCTGCGCGCACGGCTTCGGCGCGTCCCTCGACAATGGGCTCGCCCCATCCGCTGATTCCCTCGTCGGTATCGATCCGCAGGAACATCCAGCGGGGTTCGACGAGGAAGGTCTCGTATCCAATGACTTTCACAAATTCTCCTGATCATGTATTGCGATGACGAGCAACTGGCGTGACGCGCGCTCGGCCAGGTCGGGGTCACCCGAGCGGATTGCGGCCAGCAATGGGGAATGGACTTCGATGGGATCGTCGTGGTGGCCGTGGAAGACCCGGGTCGCGCGGGCATGGACTACGGGCTCGACCAGGCGATACAGCACAAGCAGCAGGGGGTTGCCCGCTGCTTCGAAGATGAGGTGATGGAAACGGAGGTCGGCGTCGGCGACGGCCTCCGGTGTGCCATGGCCCATCTCGGCCAGGGCCTCCTGCATTCGCTCGAGGTGTTCCTCGGTTCGCCGGACAGCGGCGCGGCGGGCGGCGGCGGGTTCGAGGATTTCCCTGACTTCGGCGAGGCTTTCAAGCAGTTCACTGCCGGGCTCGCCGAGTAGCCATTCGAGTACGTCGGCGTCGACCAGGTTCCACTCGGGGCGCGGCCGGACGTATGTTCCGAGCTTCTGCCGCGCGCCGAGCAGGCCCTTGGCGGCCAGCACGCGGAACGCCTCCCGGACGACGGTGCGGCTGACGCCGAGTTCACTGGTGAGGGCGTCGGGGTTGATGATGTGGCCCGGCGCGTACGTGCCACTGACTATGCGGTGCCCCAGAACCTCGACGGTCTGGGCGTGCAGCCCTTTCATGGAATCCTCTTGACGGTCATGCCGCCGTCGACCGGCAGCGCGGCGCCCGTGATGAAGGAGGCTTCGTCGGAAGCGAGAAATGCGATGGCGTCAGCGACCTCTTCGGCGCGGCCGAGCCGACCTACCGCTGTCTGATCGGCGGCCCGGGCAAAGTCGGTCTCGTCGGCATCGTCCCATGAGGGCGTGTGAATCGGGCCCGGCAATACGGCATTGACTCGCAGTCGGCCCCCGTACTCAACAGCGAGTTGACGGGTGTAGGCCGTTAGTCCGCCCTTTGCCGCCGCGTATGCGGAGAACCCTTCCATGCCGAGAGTGGCGTGTACCGACGAGACGAACACGATCGAGCCGTTGCTCTTCAGTAGGGCTGGTCCCAGCGCGGCGAGCCCCAGATACGCGCTCTTGAGGGTGACGTCCTGAACCCGATCCCATACCGCTTCCGGAAGCTCATGCGCCACCCCTTTGGTCAGTGCGTATGCGTTGCCGACGAGCACATCGATGCCGCCGAACGTCTCCAGCGCCCGGTCACGGACGCTTTCCCACGCCCGTGACGACGCCACATCGGCTGTCACGACCTGCGTCCCGTCACCGAATTCCCGGGCCAGGACCTCGAGACCGTCGGCGTCGATGTCGACCAGGACGAGCCGGGCTCCTTCGGCAGCGAGCCGACGTGCGGTGGCCGCGCCGATACCTCGCGCGGCACCGGTCACGACCGCGACTCGACCTGCGAAACGGGGTGATGAGGGATGCATGCAGCACATGCAAGCAGACGCCGGACCCCTGGCGCAAGGAATAAATAATACTTCATTCTTATATGTCTCAATTTCATAACGAGTCTTGATGGCCTGCATCACACCTGGGCAGGATGACCGACACAAACGACCGGTTCAACGGTCGGACGCCCCCCGTTAGAATGCGATTCCTCATGCGCAATACCCCTGTCGCCGTCGCGGTGCTCGGTGCCGTCGCGACGCTCACCTTGGCCGCCTGCAGCGGCACCGACAGCGATGACCCGAACGCATTGACCTACTGGTCGATGTGGCGTCCGGAGGAACCGCAGGCCCAGGTCATCAAGGACGCGGCCGAAAAGTTCACCGCGGCTACCGGCATCAAGGTGAAGCTCGAGTTCAGCGGTCGCGAAATCCGTACCAAGATCGGCCCGGCCATCGCCGCAGGCCAGCCGCCGGACCTGTGGGATCAGGGCGCGGACATCCTGTACGCGGTCGGGGCGTTGACCGGCCAGTCCGCCGACCTGTCCAACGTCTATTCCGCTGAGATCCCCGGCGAAGGCAAGAAGGTCTCCGACGTTATTCCGGCCAAGTATCTGAAAGCCCTGCCAGCGGACCCCGACGGCGGCACGAAATGGACGGTCCCCTACGAGCTGATCGGTGTGAACCTGTTCTACGACGCTTCCGATCCCGGCCTCGCCGCACCGCCGGCCACCTGGGCGGACCTGCTGACCTATTGCGAGTCGTTGAAGGTCGCGGGCAAGGCGTGCGCTACCACCGAAGGTGATGATGGCTGGGCGAGTTCGCTCTGGCTCGATTATCTGGTGACCCGCGACAACGGCGCTGGCACCATGGGCCAACTCTGGACGGACAAGTCCGGTCAAGGCTGGAAGGCGCCCAACGTCGTGGCGTCGATCAGCAAGCTCGAGCAGCTGGCCAAGAGCGGCTACTTTCTGAAGGGGTACGACGCCACCAAAGCTCCTACGCAGCAGAACAATTGGGCGCAGGGCCAGGCATCGGTGTTCCTCAACGGGTCCTGGGTGCACAGTGAAACCGCCAGCGTCCGGTCGGCGAGCTTCAAGCCCACCGCATTCAACTTCCCGACCACGGTGGCCGGCAAGACCGACACCGACCTGATGCTGATCGGCTGGTCGGTGCCCAAGAAGTCGCGGCATCAGGACGCGGCAGCGAAGTTCATGGCGTTCTTCTTGCAGAAGAGTGTGCTGTCCGGGATCTCTACGACGGCCGACAACATCACCCCGCGCGACGACATCCCCGCCCCCGTCGAGCTTGCCTCCGTGCAGAAGGTCCTGCAGGACAACCCGACCCGATCCGTTCTCGACAACGCGCCCAACGACTACGGCGACAAAGTGCTCAATCCCGCGGTGCTCAGCCTGATCACCGGTCAGTCGACCGCACAGCAGTTCGTCGACACGATCGTCCCCGCACAGGTGGCCTACTGGAAAGGACAGCGCTGATGGCGGTCGGCATCACCGCCGTAGCTGTCCGGCGTGATGTCGGCGAACGACAGGCGAGCGGGCGTCCAGGACCATTGGAACGTCGGCAGCGGCGGCTGTTCTGGCCGTTCGTCCTGCCCGCCAGCCTGTTCTACCTGGTGCTGTTTCTGGCGCCGATCGCATACTCGGCCTACACCAGCTTCTACAAGTGGGACGGCATGGGTGCCATGCAGTGGCGCGGTTTCGACAACTATCGGATGCTGTGGGACGACCCCGCGTTCCGGACGGCTCTGACCAATACGCTGAAGATCCTGGTGGTGGGCGGCGCGGTCATCTTCATGATCAGTTTTGCGCTCACGCTGGTGTTACGGGAAATGAAGGCCCGCATGTTCGCGCGCTCGGTCCTGTTCTTCCCGTGTCTGATCAACGCGCTGGTGTACGGCGCCGCGGCCGGATTCCTTTTCAATCCCAACGGCCCGGTCAACACCGTTCTCGGCTGGGTCGGGGTGTCCGATCCACCCAAGTGGCTGGCAACCGGCAACACCTTCACCTTGATCGTGGCGGTACTGGTCTGGAGCGCGACCGGCTACTACACCACCATTCTCATGGCGGCCGTGGACGATATTCCCCCCTATCTGTACGAAGCGGCCGAACTCGATGGTGCCGGGGCGTTCCAGCGGTTCTGGCACGTCACACTGCCGCTCTCCTGGGAGGTCATCTCCGTGTGCGCGGTGCTGTGGACGGTGAGCTCCCTCAAGATCTTCGAGCTCGTCCTGATGTTCGGCGGCGCCGACCCCAACAATCCTCCGGTACAAACCTGGACGACATCCATCTATGTCTACAACGCCGGATTCCCGCCCAGCTCGGTGCCCAAGCTCGGGCTCGCGTCGGCGGCCGCGATCGTCAGCCTGCTCATGGTCGGCGTGTTCACCCTCATTCTGCGGCGCGCGATGCGCCGCGATCCCATTCAATACTGACGAAGGAGCGAACATATGCGCCGTCACCCGCTCCGCACCGTCGGTGTGTCCCTGGTATGGCTGGTGGTCGCGGCTAATCTCGCCTTGCTGGCGTGGATGCTGCTGACCTCACTGCGCAACACCAAGGACATCTTCGCGGACCCATTCGGGCTTCCCGATTCTCTCGACCTAGGCAACTTCACCAAGGCGCTGCGGACCGCCGGTTTCGGTCAGGCCGCGTTGAACAGTCTGTATACGGCCACTGCGTCCTCGGTTCTGGCGGTTGCGCTGGCCGCGCCGGCGGCCTACATGCTGAGCAGGCGCCGCACCCGCACTACCAGCGCTTTGACCATGACCTTCGTCATGGGGCTCGGTGTCCCGGGACAGGTGATCCTGATCCCGTTGTTCGTCAGTTTGTCGAAGGTGCACATGGCCAACAGCCTCAACGGGCTGGTCCTCGTCTACACCGGCCTGGCGCTGCCCTTCACCGTCTTCCTACTGACCGGATTCTTCAGCAGCTTCCCGCGATCCCTCGAGGAAGCGGCCGCTCTCGACGGAGCCGGTGGCCTGCGTACCTTCGTGTCGATCGTGCTGCCGGTTATGCGGGGTGGACTGATCACAGCGTTTCTGCTGCAGTTCCTTGCGGCCTGGGACGAGACGCTGTTCGCCCTCGTGCTCATGCACGGCCACGACAAGCAGACGCTGCCGGTTGCACTCATCAATTTCGTTGCCTCACAACGATTCAGCGGCCTCGACTGGGGCACGATGTTCGCCGGAATGTGCATCATCATCGCTCCGGTTATCGCGCTGTTCTCCTGGCTGGGTTCTCGCATCATCCAGGGCATGACCGTCGGAATCGGCAAGTAGCGCTGCAGCGCTCGAAGGGAAACATCACCATGGCCACCGTCAACTTCGACAGCGCCACCCGGCTCTACTCCGGCTCGGAGAAACCGGCCGTCGACGCCTTGAACCTGGAGATCGAGGACGGCGAATTCCTTGTACTGGTCGGACCTTCCGGATGCGGGAAATCCACTTCGCTGCGCATGCTCGCCGGCCTGGAAGAGGTGAGCGGCGGGCGGATCCTGATCGGCGCCAGGGATGTCACCCATGCCGAACCCAAGGAACGCGACATCGCCATGGTTTTCCAGAACTATGCGCTCTACCCGCATATGAGCGTCGCCGAGAACATGGGTTTCGCGCTCAAGCTGGCCAAGGTCGCCAAAGACGAACGCGACCAGCGGGTGCGCCAGGCGGCCAGGCTGTTGGACCTAGAGCAGTACCTGGACCGTAAACCCAAGGCGCTCTCCGGCGGTCAGCGTCAGCGTGTCGCCATGGGCCGCGCCATCGTGCGGCAGCCGCAGGTGTTTCTGATGGACGAGCCGTTGTCCAACCTCGATGCGAAGCTACGAGTGCAGACTCGCACCCAGATCGCTCAGTTGCAGCGCCGCCTGGGCACCACAACCGTATATGTCACTCACGACCAGGTCGAGGCCATGACCATGGGCGATCGAGTGGCCGTGCTCAGGGATGGCCTCCTGCAGCAGTGCGCGTCGCCCCGCGACCTCTATCGCAATCCGGCCAACCTGTTCGTGGCCGGGTTCATGGGCTCGCCCGCTATGAACCTGTTCACGCTCAACGTGCAGAGCGGCGGGACAGTCAGCCTCGGCGGCTGGCAGTTCCTTTTGCCCCGCTCGATCATCTCGGCCACGGACCACAAGATCGTGGTTGGTATCCGGCCCGAACACCTCGACACCGCCGCCGTGGGCAGGGGTATCACCATCGAAGTCGATGTGGTGGAAGAATTGGGCTCCGACGCCTACATCTACGGGCGCACCGTCGGCGACGGGGAAGCCATTGTGGCGCGGGCAGATTGGCGCAATCCGCCCACCAGGGGAGATCGGCTCACACTGGCCGCGACCGAGCAGCACATCTACTTCTTCGACGCCGAGGACGGTAGCCGGCTCCGCGTTCGTGGTAACTAGTCATCTTGTCGCTCAACGCCTGCGAAAAGGATCGCAGTCAACCCATTCCTGGCGGACTTCAAATCGACGATCGACCGGCCAATTCCGCTGGAACCTGCGGGGAGTGGCGATTGCCACCCCGGATTCCGCAACCGCACTTCGGCGTGTCTTCCAAGTCGACGGGTCTCCGGACACTCTTCTGATTGCTAACGGTGACAACGTGGTGCATCGCTGGCGCGGATCGATCGCCACCGCTCAAGACCTCAGTTTCGCCATTCAGGCATTGGTTGTTCCACCCGCACGATAGAAGGAAGTCGAATGTCGGTACCTCGAATCCGGAGATGGCGCAGCGTGGTTTCCACGCTGATGCTCAGCGCCGCAACAATTCTCATTCTCCCCACCACGCACGCCCAAGCCGCCGACACCGCATACCACCTGGATTGCTCGGCATCCAGCAACGGCAGCGGCACCCAGGAATCCCCGTGGAACACGCTCAGTTCCGTGAACGACTTCGCCGGCGGCTTCAAGCCCGGTGATCAGATCCTGCTCAAACGAGGCACCACTTGTTCGGGAACTCTGGCCCCCAAGGGTTCCGGCGCGGCCGGATCCCCGATCGTGCTCGATACCTACGGGACCGGCGCCAAGCCGATCGTCGAGGGCAAGGGAGCACCCGAAGCGGTGCGACTACACAACCAGCAGTACTGGGAGATCCGCAACCTGGAGATCACCAACACCGGCGACGAGGAAGACAACCGCCGCGGCGTCTACATCACGTTGGAAGACATCGGAACCGGCAGCTACTACCGCCTGACAAACCTGACCGTCCACGACGTCAACGGAGACGGGACGAAAGACCTCGGCGGCAGCTCCGGTATCCACTTCGACGTCCTCGGCAACGAGACCAAGACCAAGTTCGACGATGTCGTGCTCGACGGCAATGAGGTTTACAACGTCAACCGCTCCGGCATCAACATGTCCACCACATGGAAGTGCCGCGCATCGATCGGATGGGAGAACTGCCCGGAACGGGTCGAGAACTACTATCCCTGGACAGGCTTCGTCGTCCGTAACAACACGGTGCACGGCATCGGTGGTGACGGCATCGTCCTGCAGTACACCGACCACGGTCTGGCCGAATACAACGTCGCCTACGACACCGCCAACCGAGCCAACGGCGCGAACGCCGCGATCTGGGTGTGGAACGCCGACCACGTCACCTTCCAGTTCAACGAGGCATACCTCACCCGCAAGCTGTCCGACAACAACGATGGTCAGGCCTGGGACGCCGACTACGGTACCGACGGCACCATCTACCAGTACAACTACAGCCACGACAACGAAGGTGGCATGGCCATGTTCTGTGGCTGCGGCGAGGTCGAACACACCATCACCGCCAACGCGGTGTTCCGCTACAACGTTAGCCAGAACGACCAGGCCCAGATCCTGCGCGGCGCCGGTGCCATCAACGGCTTGTTCCATAACAACACCATCTACATCCCCGCCGGTTCGACTGCAAAAGTCCTCGAGGCCAACAGTGAGTCCGAGATAACCCTCGCCAACAACATCGTCGTCAACCAGGGATCCGGTGGCTTCGTGTATGAGGAGGGAGCCAAGATCACGTATTTCAACAATATTCTGTACGGCAACCACCCGAACGGTCCCAGTGGCCAGATCACCGCTGACCCTAAGCTGACCGACCCGGGCACCGGAGGGACCGGTCTCGACACCGTGAGCGGGTATCAGCTCGGCGACGGCTCACCCGCCCTCGGTGCCGGAAAGACCATTCCGGACAACGGCGGGCGCGACTACTTCGGCAATCCGGTACCGAACGGTTGTGCTCCCGACATCGGCGCGCATCAGCGCTCTACCTGCTGATCACGGACCACTGAACAGCTGAAAAACGCACCGTAGGCCGTCTTCCCGACTTCTCGGAGGGCGGCCTACGGTCGTACAGCGAGCCAACAACATGGACGTATCGGGCGCACTGGCGGAGAGATCGATCCGGCAACCGGCTGGCGTGCCCCGCCGGTCGGCTAGCTAGTCCTAGACCGAGTGCACCGCGACAGATCGGCAGTGATTCGCCGATCCAGCGCAGGTGGGCGTTTAGCTAGTTGTGGGCCTTCCCGTATACGGCCATGGCGTCGCGGGCGAATTCCGTTGTGCCGGCACCGTGGATGTCGTAGCTGGCCCGGAATCGGTCGTCGGAGACATACATCTCGCCGAGGTAGGCGAAGGCCTCTTCGAACGGTTTGCCTCCCCATGAGCGGCCCTGCCATCCTTTGCGCACCCAGTTCGCGTGGCGAGCGACGATGGCCTGGACCTCGGGGCTGTCGACGGCCAGACCCGCAGCGTGGGCGCGCCCGTAGTCGGCGGCGATGTCGAGGGCGGTCTGCTGGAAGTCCTGCTTCTGTGCGTCGGTCTTCGAGCGCCACCAGCGGTCGCTGGACTCATAGGCGTCCTTGCCCCAGCGCTGGATGACCTCGTCCTTGTACTTGGTGTGGTCGAAGCCATCGAAGGATTCGGCGGGCATGAGAGGTTGTCCTTTCTCGAGTTTGAGCACAGTCGTGGCGACCGAGGAGATCTGGCGGTCGATGCGTGCACGCTCCTGACGGAGCAGATCCAAATGGACCCGCAGAGCGTCGACGGTGGTCGCTGTGTCCACGCCGTCGGCGGCCAGTGCCTCCGCGACTGCCGGAAGGCCGAGCCCGAGTTCCCGTAGCAGCAGGATCCGCTGCAATCGGACCAGTGCGCCCGCGTCGTAGTACCGCATCCCGTTGGCTCCGGTCCGATGTGGAACCAGCAACCCCAGCTGGCCGTAATGGCGCAGCGTGCGGCTGGTGGTTCCGGCGGCCTTCGCCAAGTCCTGGATCGACCACTCCTGTGCGTTCACATCCACCAGCCTGCCGATTGACGTTGCGTCAATGTCAACCCGGAGCCCTGGGAATCGCAGGGGGATGCTGGCGTCGTGAGAAGCCGTCACGACGTGACGGCTACCGAGTAGTCCATCCATTCCGAGTTGTCCGTGGAATGGCCTTCATCAGGCGGCGATTCAATTCTGGAATCTCCTTGCGGAGTGCTGCCGCCGAGCTCCGTGGAGCTACGCACGGAGCTCGGCGTTTGTCGGGGCCGCCACATCTGCCCACATTGGTGGTCACGGCCCGCCGGGATTCGGATACGAGGCCTGACCGACAAATTATGACGGTGAATTGATAAGAACCGTCATACGAGTGATCTGGTCTGGGCGGCGTCGGTCAGCGTATTCATGGTTGATGCGGAATCCATTCCGGGTCGAGTCGCAGCGCCTGTCGTGTCGCCTGACGTCGGTGCTCTGTGGGGTGGCTGTGATCATCGCGATTGTGACCGCCGCGACCGTGTACGTCGCCTCCACTCATTCAGATGTGCCGGTCTCGGCCACCGCCGCCGAGCCGATCCGGCTGGTGGACGGTGGCAGTGTGGCGATCGGTTCGCCCGGGCCGATGTTGCTGGCCTTCCTGGATCCTGCGGCGCCCGGCGGCAGTCCCAGCCGTAGCCAGATCCCAGTGTTGCGTAGCATGGCAACGCAATACGGCCGATTGGGCCTGACCGTCCTGATCGTGGATCCCACGGGCAGGGCGAGTACCGACAGCCTGATCAACTTCGGCTACGACTGGAACCTGCGGGGAGTGGCGATTGCCACCCCGGATTCCGCAACCGCACTTCGGCGTGTCTTTCAAGTCGAGGGTTGTCCGGACACTCTTCTGATTGCCAACGGCGACAACGTGGTGCACCGCTGGCGCGGATCGATCGCCACCGCTCAAGACCTCAGTTTCGCCATTCAGGCATTGGTTGTTCCACCCGCACGATAGAAGGAAGTCGAATGTCGGTACCTCGAATCCGGAGATGGCGCAGCGTGGTTTGCACGCTGATGCTCAGCGCCGCAACAATTCTGGCCCTGCCCACCACCAACGCCGAAGCCGCCGACACCGGCTACCACGTGGATTGCTCCGCGGACGGCAACGGCAGCGGCACCCAGGAATCCCCGTGGAATTCACTCGATGCGGTGAACAACTTCTCCGGTGGCTTCAAACCCGGTGATCAGATCCTGCTCAAACGAGGCACCAGCTGTTCGGGAACGCTGAGCCCCAAGGGTTCCGGCGCTGCCGGGTCCCCGATCGTGCTCGATGCCTACGGCAGCGGCGCCAAGCCGCTCATTGAGGGCAAGGGAGCACCCGAAGCGCTACGCCTGCACAACCAGCAGTACTGGGAGATCCGCAATCTCGAGATCACCAACACCGGCCCCAGTGAGGCCAACCGGCGCGGCGTCTACATCAGGTTGCAAGACTTCGGAACCGGCAGCTACTACCGCCTGACAAACCTGACCGTCCACGACGTCAACGGAGACGGGACGAAAGACCTCGGCGGCAGCTCCGGTATCCAGTTCGATGTCCTGGGCACGAAAACCAAAACCAAGTTCGACGATGTCGTGCTCGACGGTAACGAGGTCTACAACGTCAACCGCTCCGGCATCAACATGTCCACCACGTGGAATTGCCGCGCCTCGGTCGGATGGGCGGGCTGCCCGGAACATGTCGAGACCTACTATCCCTGGACAGGCTTCGTCGTCCGTAACAACACGGTGCACGGCATCGGTGGTGACGGCATCGTCATGCAATACACCGACCACGGTCTGGCCGAATACAACGTCGCCTACGACACCGCCAACCGGGCCAACGACGCGAACGCCGCGATCTGGGTGTGGAACGCCGACCACGTCACCTTCCAGTTCAACGAGGCATACCTCACCCGCAAGCTGCCTGACAACAACGATGGTCAGGCCTGGGACGCCGACTACGGTACCGACGGCACTATCTACCAGTACAACTACAGTCACGACAATGAAGGTGGCATGGCCATGTTCTGTGGCTGCGGCGATGGCGACAGCGCCACGGCCAACGCGGTGTTCCGCTACAACGTCAGCCAAAACGACCAGGATTTGGTTGTGCGCGGCGCCGGCGCCACCAACGGCATGTTCCACAACAACACCATCTACATCCCCGCCGGTTCAACTGCAAAAGTCCTCGAGGCCAACAGCGATTCCCAGATTACCTTCGCCAACAACATCATCGTCAACGAAGGATCCGGCGGCTACGCGTATGAGGGAGCCGATATCACGTTTTCCAACAACGTTCTGTACGGCAACCACCCGAACGGTCCCAGCGGCCAGATCACCGCTGACCCTAAGCTGACCGACCCGGGCACCGGAGGCACCGGCCTCAACACCGTGAACGGGTATCAGCTCGGCGACGGCTCACCCGCCCTCGGTGCCGGAAAGACCATTCCGGACAACGGCGGGCGCGACTACTTCGGCAACCCGGTACCGAACGGTTGTGCTCCCGACATCGGCGCGCATCAGCGCTCTACCTGCTGACCACGGACCACTGAACAGCTGAAAAACGCACCGTAGGCCGTCTTCCCGACTTCTCGGAGGGCGGCCTACGGTCGTACAGCGAGCCAACAACATGGACGTATCGGGCGCACTGGCGGAGAGATCGATCCGGCAACCGGCTGGCGTGCCCCGCCGGTCGGCTAGAACCACCTTTCCAATCTTGCTGGCCAGGTCGTGACACAACTAGTGTCTGGACATCGTGTGTGCCAGCGTGGAGATCGGATCTCGAAGAACCCGTCGGATATGGGCAGCGGTCACCTTGCTCGGCGTTATCGCCGGATACGTGGCGGTATTGCTGGCGAATGCCCGGCACTACTACACCGACGACACCGAGGCGCAGTACGCGCCGATGTGGGTGCTACTCGGAACCGAGTTGCGGGAGGGACATTTTCCGGCGCTGGTGCCCTGGGAGTGGATGGCTGGAAATTACGCGCTGGAAGAGGCGGGGCTGTTGAATCCGCCGCAACTGCTGGTTTATCTGATCGCGCCGTCGGTGGACAATCTGGCGGTGTACGCCACCGTCGTGAAGCTGGTCTTCTCGATCATCGCCGGGCTCGGGGTGTACCGGATCTGCCTCGCCTACGGGGCGAAGCCGATGTGGGGAGCCGTTGCGGGTGTGGCGTTTACGCTCAGCGGCTGGTTTCTGTTCTTCGATCAGGCCAGCTGGTTCACCGCGTTGACCGGGACTGCGTGGCTGTTGCATGCGTGGGCGTCCGGGGTGCGGTATGTACGCGGAAAGGGCGGGCCGGTCCCGGTTTTCGTCTTTCTGTGGCTGGCGCTGACGATCCAGTACGTGTTTCCCGCGATCGAGGCCGGGCTGATGATACTGGCGGTAGCGGTAGGGGAGCTTCTCTACCAGCGGGCTTGGCAGGGACCGCGTCGACTGGTGTTGGTGTCGGCGTGCGCGGGGCTGGCGGCGCTGATCGCGAATCTGCCACTGCTGCTGTCGTCGCCGGTTACCTGGCGCGGTGGTTTAGGCATCCGCAACGACCGGTTCCTGACGGTGCCGTGGTCGGAGTCGCTGAACGCCGGGCTGCCCAGCACCGCACCGGCTTTCGACGGATTCTGGGGGTTCGTGCAGCCGGTGCCTGTGGTGTACATCGCCTGGTTCGTGATTCCTGCGTTGGCGTTCGTCGATTGGCCGGGGGTGTGGCGCAGGTCGCGGGAATACTGCGGGATCGTGCTCTTCACCGGTGGCATGCTGATGTGGGCGGCCGGGCCCGGAGCGGTCGGCCCGCTGCGGTGGCCGGGGCGCGTGCTGCCAATGGCCGCGGTGGGCACGCTGGTGCTGGTGTGCGTATTGCTGAGCCGCCATGCCGATTTCACGTCGATGCGCCGGCGCATCAGGGCGGCATTGCTGCTAATCGGGCTGCTGATCGTGCGGTCGATCGCGGCCGCGCCCGAATTGTGGATACGGCATCTGGTGGCGGCGGCAGTGGTCGCCGTCCTCGGCGCGGGCGTGGTGTGGGCGGCCCGAGTCAAAGGCGCGGCGTCGGCCTGTGCACTGTTGCTGCTGTCGATGTTCCCGATCGCATACGCCCAGGTCGCGGTCGCGACGCCGCTATCGCACGGCTTCCCAGCTGAGCGGTCGGCGATGGCGGCCGCATTCCCACTCGCTTGCAGCACACCGACTTTGAAATTGTCGAAGGTCGCGTAGTAGTCGACATTCGCGGTGTCGCGGATGAGGCGGTCGTAGGCGATGACCG
>NZ_JBSGBY010000183.1:0-13399 GCF_053601505.1 Nocardia sp. NPDC004722 | reverse complement strand
GGTTGTCACCGGAGATCACGACCATGTCGGTGACGCCCAGCGTCCGTAGGTGCGCGATCACCGCAGCGGCCTCCGCGCGCGGGGTATCCATCACCCCGATCACGCCCAGGTACACGCCACCGTGGCGCACGATCATGGTGGTGCGGCCCAGCTCCTGCAACCGCTCGACCGTGGCCGCGATATCGCCGGGCACACCGTCGGGGTCCAGCTCGGTGAACATCGTCAGGTTCCCGATCTCCGTGGGCAACCCGTCCACCATCGCCCGCACGCCCCGCCCGGTCACCGAGTTGACCTCCGCGGCACTGAGTTCCGAACCGACCGGCACCTCCAACGCCAGATCACGGGTGATCGCCGCGGCCAGCGGATGATCGCTGAAGGACTCCACCGCCACCACCGTCGTCACCAGCAGCTCCCGCACCTCCGGGCGCACCGCCACCACATCCGTGACCCGCGGCTGACCCCAGGTCAACGTTCCGGTCTTGTCGAAGGCGATCGAACGCACCCGGCCCAGCGACTCCAGCGGGCCACCGCCCTTGGCCAGCACCCCCGCCTGCGCGGCACGGGCCACACCCGCCAGCACCGCGCTCGGCGTCGCGATTGCCAGCGCGCACGGGCTCGCCGCGACCAACACCACCATGCCGCGATAGAAGCTGTCCGCGAACGGCTCCGACAACGCGGCCACCCCGAACCCGATCACTGCCAGCACACCCACGATCACAGCCGGGACGTACACCCGCTGGAAGCGGTCGATGAACCGCTGCGTCGGCGACTTCTGGGTATCGGCGTCACGGACCATCGCGATCACCCGCGCCAGCGTCGAATCCTCGGCGCGACTGGTCACCAGCACATCCAGAGCACCGGAGCCGTTGAGCGTGCCCGCGAACACCCGATGCGCCTCCGACACCGGAGTGCGGCCCGCCAGCGCGGCCGCCACATCGGCCACCGGCTGCTTCTCCACCGGCATGCTCTCCCCCGTCACCGACGACTCGTCGATGGCGCTGAGGCCCGCGACCACGATCCCGTCGGCGCTCAACCGCGAATTCGGCAGCACCACAACCGTATCCCCGACCCGCAACTCCTCGATGTCGACCTCGTCGACCCGGTCGCCGTCGCGACGCACCAGCGCGGTACTCGGCGCGAGCTCACCCAGGGCGGCGATCGAGCGCTGCGCGCGACCCATCGCGTACTCCTCGAGCGCGTGCCCGAGGCTGAACAGGAACAGCAGCACCGAGCCCTCGGCCCACTTGCCGACCGCGGCCGCGCCCGCGGCGGCCACCAGCATCAGGAAGTCGACCTCGAAACGGCCGCGGCGGATGGTGTCCACCGCCGAACGGATCGTGAAGAAGCCACCCAGCACATAGGTGGCCAGAAACAGCGTGGTCGGCACCCAGACCGGGGTGTCGAGCAGATACTTCGCCGCCATACCGGCGGTGTAGGTGATACCGGATCCGAGGGCGGCGGCCATTTCCGCACGCGGACCCAGCAAGCCGTGGCCGTGGCCGTCCTGGTTGCTTTTCCGGTTGTTCGCCATGGTCTCCATACGGCGAGATTAGCTTAAATACATGCGCATGTCTGCATGTGATTATTTGTTATTGCGCCGACCTGCGGATCCGAACCCCAAACTGAAACCTGTTCTACTGTGGGTGGCGTGGATGTCACCTACGAGAACACCCGACGCGAAATCGCCACCGACAAAGGCGTCCTGCGCTACCACGAGGCCGGCGACGGCCCTCCCCTGATTCTGCTGCACGGCTCCGGAATCGGCGTGAACGGCTGGCGCAACTTCCGCGGCAACCTCGGCTTCTACGCCGACCACTTCCACTGCTACGTACTCGAATTCCCCGGCTTCGGCGTCAGCGACCCCGTCCCCGGCCACCCCGTCCTCACCGCCGTCGACTCCGTCATCCGCTTCATGGACGCCCTCGGCATCGACTCCGCCGCCCTGCTCGGCAACTCCATGGGCGGCGTCGTCGCCGTCAATGTCGCCATCGCGCACCCGCAACGGGTCGAAAAACTCATCGCCATCGGCGGCGTCGGACATTCACTGCTGTCGGCCAACCCCAGCGAAGGCACCCGGCTGCTGTCGGAATTCGCCGACAACCCCACCCGCGAGGGCCTCGACCGCTGGCTGCGCTGCATGATCTACGACCCCAAGATGATCACCGACGACCTCGTCGAAGAACGCTGGAACGCCGCCACCGACCCGGCCGCCCAAGCCAGCCTCAAAGCCATGTACGGGTCCGAAGCACTTGCGCTACAACAGCAGTTCCTCGACCACTCCCCTACCCCGCCGTACTGGTCGATGCTGCACAAGGTCAAGAGCCCGGTCCTGCTGACCTGGGGCGCCGACGACCGCCAGTGCCCCACCGACATGGCGCTCATCCCCCTGCGCCAGATCCCCCTGGCCGAACTGCACGTCTTCCCCAAGTGCGGGCACTGGGTGATGTACGAGGCCAAGGAAGCCTTCGAACGCGTCACCCTCGAATTCCTGCACCGCTGAACCGCATTCGAACACCGTCGTGCAGCGCGGACACACACCACCCGCGTACCGTTCGCGCTGCACGCACCACCGGGGTATGCGACTCTCACCGCATGCTCGAACGCGCGGCCACCTCACCCAATCTCACCGAGCGCGGCCGGATCCCCGCCCTGCTCCGCGTCCTCACCGAACTCGTCGGCTGGATCACCCTGCCGTGGGGGCTGTTCCACTACTCCGTGGCCTGGTCGATCCTGGCCGTCCTCGTCCTCATCGCCCTACCCGGTGTCTTCGCCACCCCCGGCGACAAGGAACAGATCACGGTCCCCGTGCCCGGCATCGTGACCATCGCGTTCATGCTGCTCGAACTCGGCGGCGCACTCTGGGGCGCGATCCTCGTCCTACCGGTCTGGGCGGTCGTCCTCGTGGCCGTCCTCGCCGCGATCACCACGGCCACCGAACTGCCGCGCTGGCGCTGGCTGCTCACCGCACCAGCGCGGCCGCACACTCAGCGCGACCCGAAAACCACAGCCTGACAAGCGGTCAGCAGGGCGGCGAGCTCGTCGCCCTCCTTGTCCTCGAGCACCGCGAACGCCGGTGCGATCAGATCGTCGGTGATCGACTCCGCCTGCATCCAACGGCCTTTCAGCTCCGCGGTGATCTCAGCGTAGGGCTCCGGCCAGCCGAAACTCCGGGCGTGATCAACACCCGACTCCAGCGGCGAACCCGCGATCAGCACCGCCTGCAACGGCGTCAAACCACTGCCCAGCACACCGACCAGATGCAGGCCACCTCGCAGCTCACGCAGCACGTGAATCAGCTGCAACACCAACCCCGGCGCGTCCTCGGCCTGCGGCAGCGCCCGCCAACCCGCGAACAGCGGCGCACCCACCGGATCCGCGGCCGCCACCACCCGCCGCAACAACTCCGCCAGCCGCTCGGAGTCCTCGAAACCGGCCAGCTTGCGGCGGCCGAAATCCTGGCAGACCTTCAAATACCCCAGCGCCGCCGCCTCGGCGGGCGTCGAGGACGTCGACTCCCATGCCGCACGGACCGTCTCGGGCCGGAAGAACCCGAACGCCGAACTCACCACGTCCGCGTCCACCTCACCCAACACACCGCCGCGCCCACGCGTATATCCGGGCAGAAAACCTGGAACACCGGTGCTGTCGGAGAAGGCCCGCGCTTCCCGGGAGAACATGAATCCCCCACCGATCTGCTGAATCTGATCCTTCACCGCGGACGCAACCGACATGTCCGTTCCTCTCTGAAGCGGAAAGCGCAATCGATCCGAGACTATTTCAGCGCTCCGACCGGCCGCACACGGGCACCCGGAAAGCGATATGGAACACATCCGGCCCGGCCGGAACTGCCCGCCACCATCGAATTACGTTGCGCTGACAACTAATTGGCAACCCAGTCACCGATCGCAACGGAATCGACTGCCGGGCAATACACCTCGGCACCGCATTCACCCGTCAAGACGTGTCGGTCAGATCCGCTAACCTCCAAGCGGTGCTAGGACATTCACATGCGACCAGCGGCGCGCTCGCGTGGTCGGCGGCGGCCGCGGCGTTGCCGTTCACCGTCTTGACTTATCCCGCAGTGGAATCCGGGGTCATTCGACCTGTCGATCTGGTGATGGGGACCTTTCTCACCGCGGGGGCCGCGCTGCTGCCCGATGCAGACCATCCCTCCGGCACGATTTCCCATGTGCTGGGTCCGGTCTCGCACTACGCCTGCAAAGGTATCTCCTGGGTATCCGGGGGGCATCGCCACGGCACGCATTCGTTCGCGTTCGTCGCGCTCGTCACGTACGGCACCTGGGCCGGTGAGCACTTCCTCGGGCGCTACTTCACGCTGTCGCTGGTGTTCTTCCTGCTCGCGCTCGCCATCAAGGCCCTCGGGTTCGCGCCAAGCGGCGAGGGGCTCAAGTCCTACGGGACCGTGGCGATTCTCGCCGTCTGCGGCACCTTCGCCATCGACCATTTCATCAGCGACAAACCCACCTGGCTGCCGTTCTCCGTCGGCCTGGGCGCGCTCGCCCACCTCATCGGCGACTGCCTCACCGACCGCGGCTGCCGGCTGCTGTGGCCGCTGAAGATCCGTACCCGGGTCCCGATCATCGACCGCACCGGCAACAAGGTCGAAACCATGATCCTGGTTCCGCTCTTCGCGCTGGGTACCCTCGCCCTGCTCTGGTACACCCTCACCCACCATCCGTAAGATCCGAAGACCCACCGCCGCAGGCAGAACGGAGTCAGGCATGAGCGACCGCGAGGAACTGAGCTGGGAACTGTTCGGCGACGCCAGCCGCGATCTCGCCCAGGAGATCGCCGACGACGGCTTCGAACCCGACCTCATCCTCTCGATCGCCCGCGGCGGGCTCTTCGTCGCCGGCGCCCTCGGCTACGCCCTCGACGTCAAGAACCTGCACGTCATGAACGTCGAGTTCTACACCGGCGTCGATCAACGCCTCGCCATGCCGGTCATGCTGCCGCCCGTACCCAATGCCGTCGACCTCACCGGCGCGACCGTGCTCGTCGCCGACGATGTCGCCGACACCGGCAAGACCCTCAAACTGGTGCGCGACTTCTGTTCCGCGCACGTCGCCGAGGTGCGGTGCGCGGTCATCTACCAGAAGCCGCACTCCGAGGTGGACTGCGAATACGTGTGGAAGCGCACCGACCGGTGGATCAACTTCCCCTGGTCGGTGCTGCCGCCCGTGGTGAAACGCGAAGTCCGCGTGCTCGACGCCTGAAACGCCTTACGCAGCAACGACAACGGCCCGGAACCGCATGGTTCCGGGCCGTTCGTCCGCTAGGGCGAAGTGGTTCAGACCAGCTCGGCGGAGAGGATGGTGATCGGTTCGACCGGCACGTCGCCGTGACCGGCCTTGTTGGCGGTGCGCGCGACGCCGATCTTGTCCACGACGTCCGCGCCGTCGACGACCTTGCCGAACACCGCGTAACCCCAGCCGTCCTGGCCCGGGTAGTTCAGGAAGTCATTGGTGCTGGTGTTGATGAAGAACTGCGCGCTGGCCGAATGCGGGGCCGAGGTACGCGCCATGGCGACGGTGTACTTGTCGTTCTTCAGGCCGTTGGCGGCCTCGTTCTCGACCTGGTTCGGGGCCGGCTTCTGCTTCATATCGGCGGTCATGCCGCCACCCTGGATCATGAAGTTCGGGATCACCCGGTGGAAGACGGTGTCCGCGTAGTGGCCCGCCTTGACGTAGTCGACGAAGTTCGCGACGGTCTTGGGTGCCTTGGCCTCGTCAAGTTCCAGGGTGATATCCCCGGCGGAGGTCTTCAGGAGCACTTTGGTCATGCGACCCATCGTATGGGAGCCCCCAATCCGACGACCCGGCGGCATCGAATAGCCGCTCCCCTCTTCGAGGTTCGTGGGTGATGCGTGAGGTAGTGAGTGTGCGGGTGGTGGTGAGTCAGGGAGATTTTCCCGAAACGAGACAACATGCGTAGATGCGCATAGTTCCATTTCCTAATGTTCGAATTAGAAGCCATGCGGAGTGCCCAGAGCCGCTCAGATCTCGTACAGCTCGATCGGCAGATCGTCGGGATCGGCGAAGAACGCGAACCGCTTCCCCGTGTACTCGTCCACCCGCATCTCCTCCACCTCCACTCCCCTCCCCCGCAGCTCCGCCAGCGCCGCCTCCACATCCGCCACGGCGAACGCGAGATGCCGCAGCCCGGCAGCCTCGGGCCGGGAGGGCCGCGGCGGGGGCGACGGAAACGAGAACAACTCCACCTGCCCACCATCGGGCAGCCCGAGATCCAGCTTGTACGAACGCCTTTCGGCCCGATAGTGCTCAGCGATCACCCGCAACCCGAGCACCTCGGTATAGAACGCCTTCGACCGCTCATAGTCGCTGGCGATGATCGCGACGTGATGAATCCGCTGCAGCTGCACTCCCCCGACGCTAGCGCACGACCACCGCCGCCCTCAGGACGACAGACCCGGGTACGACGGCCGATCAGCTGGTGGTGGCTGTGCGGCGGCGGGTTTCGAGGCTGTCGAGGATCAGGTCGAGGCCGAAGGTGAATTCGGTGGTGTGGTCGTAGTCGGGGCGGAGGGCGTGGTCGGTGATCATTGCTCGCAGGTGTGGGAGTTCGCCGTCGGGGAGGTCGGTGAGGATGCTGTCGGCGACCTGCTGCACGTCGGACGCGGTTGTCATCGGCAGGTTCGCTTCTTGGAGTACGTATCCGCCGATGTAGCTGTCGAGGAGGGAGACGGCGTGGGCGGCCAGTTCGAGGGTGAATCCGGCGTCGAGGAGGATGCCGAGGACGGCGTCGTGGTGGCGCAGGGTGGCGAGGCCGGGGGTCGGGCGGGAGTCGAGCAGGCCCAGGGCCCAACGGTGGCGGGCCAGGACGGTGCGGGCCGATTCGGCGCGGGCGCGCAGGGCGGTGCGCCAATCCGGTTGGGGCGCGGGCAGTTCGATGGCGGTGAAGACGGCGTCGACGACGCCGTCGAGTAGGGCGTCCTTGTTGGGGACGTGGTGGTAGAGCGACATCGCTTCCACTCCGAGTTCCTGTGCGACCCGCCGCATGCTGATGGCGTCGGCTCCCCCGCGGTCGGCGACGCGGATGGCGGCGTCGATGACCCGCTGCCGGGTGAGGGCGGGTCGTGTCATGGCGTCTCCTCGGTGCGTGTGGCGATTCGGTGCGCTGCGGTGGCTCGGTGCCCGCATTGACAGGCTTACAACTGTAAGTCATCCTTACGGGCGTAAGGCACACTTACAGTCGTAAGTCCAGCGAGGAGATTCTCATGCCGATGCCGAGATGGTGGGGTCAGATCAACAAGCGCGTGTTCAATCCGCGCGCTCTGGCGGGCGGCAAGTGGCCGGTCCTCACTCATGTGGGCCGCAGCTCCGGGACCGTCTACCGCACGCCGCTCGACGCCTATCCCGTCGAGGGCGGCTATCTGTTCATCCTGGTGTACGGGTCGGCCTCGGACTGGGTGCGCAATGTGCTCGCCGCGGGCCAAGCCGGTCTGCGGGTCGGCGGTCGCGACTTGGAACTCACTGCGCCCCGTCTGGTTTCCGCAGCCGAGGCGCTGCCCGTCCTGCTGGCGAAGGATCATCCGCCCCGGCTGCTGCGCATCACCGAATATCTGCGTATGGATCTGCTGCCCGGGTCTCCGGAAGTGTTAGGCGGCGAGGGCTGAGGCCGCGGCGGCCAGCAGCATCCCGCGGTACGAGCCGCCGAACAGGACGACGTGGACGAGCAGCGGGTGGAGTTGGTGTAGCGGGATGCGTTGCCGCCAGCCCGAATTCAGGGGTGCGATCTCCTGGTAGGCGGCGAGGACGCGGTCGAGGTGGGGTGCGCCGAAGAGGGCGAGCATGGCGAGGTCGGTTTCGCGGTGTCCGCCGTGGGCGGCGGGGTCGATGAGCAGGGCGTGGTGGTCGGTCCAGAGGATGTTGCCGGACCAGAGGTCGCCGTGCAGGCGGGCGGGTGGTTCGGGTGGTCCGGCGAGGGTGTCGATGCGGTCGATGACGCGGTGCAGCAGGCGGATTCCGTCGGGGCCGAGGACGGGGGCGGCGGCGGGCAGGTACGGGGTGAGGCGGTAGCGGGCGTACCAGGTGGGCCAGTCCCCGGTGTGCGGGGTGTTGTCCAGGGGCAGGGTGGCGATGTAGCCCGGCCAGGGTGCGCCGTAGGTGTCGAGTGCGTCGGTGTGCAGGGCGGCGAGGGCGCGGCCGAGGTGTTCGGCGGCGGTGGGGCCCGCGGCGGTCGTCGACTGCCAGGGCAGCACGAGCATGTGCGGGTCGGCGGCGAGCACGGGCGGGATGAGGTCGGGGTGTGCGGTGGCGAGCCAGCGCAGTCCGGCGGCTTCGGCGGTGAGGACGCTGGAGTGGTCGCCGTCGGTGAGGGCTTTGACGAATAGTTCGCGGCCGTCGGCGGTTTCGGCGCGGTGCAGGGTCCAGGCGTGGCTGCGGCCGAGGTGGTGCAGCCGTGTGATGGGTGTGCCGGTCAGGTGGGTGAGGTGCGCGGGCACGTCCATGGACTCCCATTGTGCGGTATGGACGCAACGCTGCGGACCGACTAGTCGGATGGGGCGGATTCGACCAATCAACGCCTGTCCCAGGCTGCGGAGCGAACCGGCGCGGTCGGCCGCGAGAACGGCCTGCGGTGTGGTCGGCCAGTACGGCGGGACCTTAATCAATCGGAGTGGCGACGCCTCGGCCTAGGCGGTCGGTGTGGCGAGGAGTTCGCGCAGGTGCGCGGCGGTGGCCGTGTCGGCGGGCAGGAAGGCTTCGATGGCAAGTTCGGCGACGGTCACGTTCATCGGGGTGCCGAAAACGGTGGTGACGCTGAGGAAGACGAGTTCGTGGCCGTCGATCCGGAGGCGCAGTGGGACGACGGCCTGGTCGGGCTCGGGGAGGCCGGGGGTTTCCTCGCCGCCGGGGTAGGCGCGCAGTTCGTGTAGCAGGGCGGTGAGTTCGGGGGCGCCGGTGACGTCGATCTGGCGTTGCAGGCGTTCGAAGAGGTGCCCGCGCCATTCGGCGAGGTTGACGATGCGCGGGGCGAGGCCGTTGGGGTGCAGGGTCAGGCGCAGGGCGTTGACGGGAGGGGTCAGCAGGGCGGGGTCGATGTCGTGCAGGAACAGTGCGATGCCCGCGTTGGCGTCGACCATGGTCCAGGAGGCGTCGATGGCGAGCGCGGGGTGTGGTTCGAGGCCGGTGAGGATGCCGCGCATGGCTTCTCGGATGGCTGTCATGGCCGGGTTGTCGAGGGCGGGTTCGGCGTAGACGGGGGCGTATCCGGCGGCGAGGAGCATGCGGTTGCGTTCGCGCAGCGGGATGTCGAGTTCGTCGGACAGGTGCAGCAGCATGTGACGGCTCGGGGTGGCGCGGCCGGTTTCGATGAAGCTGAGGTGGCGGGTGGAGGTGTCGGCGCGGCCGGCGAGTTCGAGTTGGCTCAGTCGCCGGGTGGTGCGCCAGTGGCGCAGGAGCTCGCCTGCCGTGGGTGTCGCCATGGGGGGATCGTACGAATGGGTCACTACCGCAAGCCATTACCTGTGACGTAAAGCGCGGCGCTACCCGTCGTTTCGCACCTATGCCTGTTCATTTGAACATGAGAGTGTTAGAACTGTGGGGTGGATGCCGCCGAACGTTTGGATGTCACGCTGCGCCTGGTGCAGGGCGCCGACCGCATCGCGGTGACGGAACTGGCCGCGCGCCTGGGTGTTTCGGAGATGACGGTGCGCCGGGATCTGGACACGTTGGAGCGGCGCGGGCTGGTGCGACGGGTGCACGGGGGCGCGGTCGCGACCCGGTCCCGCACCGGGGCAGGCGGTTTCGCCGATCGCGCGGAGTGGTCGGCGGCGATCAAGGATCGCTTGGGCGCGGCGGTCGCGGAGCTGATCGCACCGGGCTCACGGGTGCTGCTGGACGCGGGGACCACGACGGTGCACGTGGCACGGGCGTTGACGCACCGGGCCCCGCTCTCGGTGACCGCGTTGAGCTTGCAGACGGCGGTGTGCCTGGCCGATCAGCCGCAGATCGAGCTGCTGGTGGTCGGTGGCCGGGCGCGCGCTGGTGAGCAATCCCTGGTCGGCCCGTTGGCTTTACGCACGCTGGAGTCGATGGCCTTCGATGTGTTCGTCCTGTCGATCGGCGGGGTGCACGCCGAGTACGGCTGGTCGGAGTTCTCTCTCGACGATGCCGCGGTCAAACAAGCGGGCATCGCCCAGTCGGCCCGGGTGCTCGCGGTCGCCGATGCCACGAAACTCGGCGTGCGTGCCTTCGGCCAGGTGGCCGGGTTGGCGGCCGCCCACGAATTCGTGACCGACCGTTCGGCTTCCGACCCGGCGATCCACCCGGCCGGTCCGCCCACCCTCGACGCCCTGCGCGACGCGGGCGTCCTCGTACACGCGGTGTGAGCCGAATGCCGCGTCGCCCCCTTACGCTGCGCTCCCACCCACGAGCGCTCTCACCCCTACCGAAGCCGTTGCCGGTACCGCAGCCGTTCACCGATATCGAAGTTGTCACCCGATAAGGAGTTGCCATGTCGAATGCCCAGATGATCTTGGTCGCGGGCCCGTACCGCTCCGGCACCGGCGACGATCCGGCCAAGCTGGCGGCGAACGTGCGCGCCATGAACGAGACCGCCCTGACCCTGTTCCGGGCTGGGCACCTCCCCGTCACCGGTGAAGCGCTGGCGCTCCCACTGCTCGAGACCGCGGGCAGCACCGGGCACGGAGATTCGATCTACGACGAGATTTTCCACCCGATCGCCGAACAACTGCTGTCACGCTGCGACGCGGTCCTGCGTATCGGCGGCGACTCCGAGGGCGCGGACCGGATGGTGACCTCGGCCCGAGCTCAGGGCAAGCGGATCTACTACAGCCTCACCGAGATCCCCGCGCCGCGCTGACGTTCAGTGCACCGGGCGGTGGATTGCGAAGTCCGAGAGGGTGATCGGCGGGTGTCCGCCGATCTTCTCGATCGCCGGGGTGACCTGATAGAGGCCGGTCCCCTCGCCGAGGACCCGGAAGATCTCCCACAGTTTCGACAGGTGCTCGGCCGCGTGGGCGCTGCCGTAGAACTGGATCGCCCACCGCTGCCAAGCGTCCGGGTCGTCGTCGCGATAGGTGCGGCCCAGTAGGCGGGCGGCGGTGCCGATGGAGACCACGTCGCCGGTCAGCAGCAGCACCGGGTCGGCCTCGAGGTCCGGGTCGGTCAGCAGGGCGGCGGCCACGCGTGCCACATCCGAGGCGGCGACCAGCGGCAGTTCGGTGGTTTCCGGTCCCATCGGCAGGACCAGGGTCGCGCCGGTGTCGGCGACGCGGGCCAGGTTTTCGTGGAAGACGGCCGCGCGCAAATGAATCGCGCCGATGTCGGCCCAGTCCAGGATCTGCTCGGCCACCCAGTGCTGGCGCATGCGCGGGGTCAACGCCTGCGGTCCGGCGGCGAGCTGGGAGACCGCGACGACGCGTTCGACCTCGGCCTCGCGGGCGGCGACGGCGAACGCGCCCGCGGCGTCGAGCAGGCCGTCGAGCACCGGGTAGGTGAAGTAGGCGCTGCGCGCACCCGCCATGGCCGCCCGCACCACCGCGAGATCGCGGACATCGCCGACCACCACCTCCGCGCCGAGAGCACGCAATACGGTGGCGCGGACATCGTCGGTGTGCACGAGCGCGCGCACGGGGGTGCCGCGACCGAGCAGTTGTGCGGTGAGGTGCCGACCGGTGGATCCATCGCGCCCCCCGGCGGCACCGGTGACCAGGACCGGCTGCATGAACCCACGGTACGGGTCGTGACCTTGCGCCACAGCGTGTTCGCCGCCGGTGGCGGGTTCTCGCCAGGAAAGCTCGCACAGCCCGGTGAGCCTCCCCCACGCGGCAGGGTCAGGATCCTCGCACAGCTCGGTCGAGATCCCGCCCGTTGCTCGGTCGATGTGCCGCACGCCGGTTCGTCGCGGTGGTGTTCGCCGACCATGCCGATGCGGGAGCGCAACGCCTGTTGCCCGCCCGGTCGACGCGCCCGCTGTTCCAGGTCGGCCTGGGCGGCGGCGACGGCCCCGACCGCTTCGACCGCCACCACCCTCGCCCGGTTCGGTTCGGTGCACCCGGCCAGGTGTCACAGTTGTTGCGCGACAGTGCCTTTCATGAGATCACCAGCACGGTCGAATGACCGGGTGCCGCGACAGCGCGGGCGCGGTGTGGCAGGCTGGCCGGGCATGAAGACCATGCTGATCACGGGAGCCAGCTCCGGAATCGGACTGGCCGCCGCGCACCAGCTCGCCGCCGCGGGACACCGCCTGCTGCTCGTCGGCCGTGACCGCGAAAAGCTCACCGCCGCAGCGGAGTCGGTGCGCGCGGTCGCCGCCGCCGACATCGACGCCCTGCCCTGCGACCTGTCGCGCCTCGACGAGGTGCACGCGCTCGCCGACACCGTGCGAGCCCGCTACGACCGGCTCGACGTGCTGGCCAACAACGCGGGCGGATTCTTCTACCACCGCACCGAAACCCCCGACGGGCTCGAGGCCACCTTCGCGGTCAACCATCTCGCCGGGTTCCTGCTCACCGAACTGCTGCTGGACCGGCTGCGCGACAGCGCCCCCGCCCGCATCCTGTTCACGTCCTCGGCCATGCATCACGGCGCGACACTGCACCTCGAGGACCCGCAACTGCGGCACGGCTACACCGGCGCGGGCGCTTACGGGCGCGCCAAGCTCGCCAACATCCTCTACGTGCGTGACCTGGCGCGGCGGCTGAGCGGAACCCGGGTCAGCGCCAACGCCTTTCATCCCGGCGTGGTCGCCACCGGCATCTGGGACTCCGCGCCCTGGTTCGCCCAGCCCGCGCTGGCGCTCGGTAAACGCCTGCTCATGTCCTCCCCCGAACAGGGCGGCCGGACGCTCACCTACCTGGCCACCGACCCGGATGTCGCCGCCGTGTCCGGCTGCTACTTCCAGCGCAACCGCGTCACCGCCCCGACGCCTGCCGCGCAGGACGATGCCGCCGCCACCCGCCTGCATCGACTGTGTGCCGAACTGGTCGGGCTGCCGGGGTAATTCGCGCTGCCCGACGACGAGGGGCGTCCAGGGCACGACAGTGAACAGTGCCCCGGGCGTCCCGCGTGGCCGACGTCCGTGTGCGAGCTCAGAGCGTGCGGATCACGCGGGCGGGATTGCCTGCGGCGAACACCTTCTCCGGCAGATCGCGGGTGACGACGCTGCCCGCGCCGACCACGGTGTGCGCGCCGATCGTCACGCCCGCGCACACGATCACCCCGCCGCCGAGCCACACATTGTCGCCGATCGTGATGGGGGCGGCCGTCTCCCAGCGCTCGCGGCGCAGGTCGTGGTCGGTCATGGGATGCAGGGCGGTCAGCAGCTGGGCGCGCGGGCCGATGGAGACGTCGTCGCCGATGGTCACCGGCGCGCAATCCAAGACGATGGCGTC
>NZ_JBSGBY010000182.1:0-13409 GCF_053601505.1 Nocardia sp. NPDC004722 | reverse complement strand
ATTACGGCCTTCCCAGGACCCTGTACCCGGGCAAGAACGCCGACTGCCCGAACATGTTGCGCGGCAAGCCCGATGAGACCATTCATTGCAAGGGCATCCTCACCGACCGCTCCACCACCGACGTCACGGTCCGCACCACCTCGATCGAGGGCAACAAGATCCACTTCCAGCTGTACCCCGACAATGCCCCCGACCTGAGCATGAGCGGCTGGCAGCTCGCCGACCCGAGCTGATCGCGGCCACGCCGCGGGACTGCCACGGAATTGCTGATACCCGGAACCAGTCTCGTAAAACGTCATGTTTCAGATCTCTGACCAGCCTAGACTGTGCGGCATGGATGTTCACACGCGGCAGTTGCAGTACTTCATCGCGGTCGCGGAGGAGCTGAGCTTCACCCGCGCCGCGCAGCGGCTGCATGTGTCGCAGCAGGGGTTGAGCACCCAGATCAAGCAGTTGGAGCACGATATGGAGGTCACGCTGTTCACGCGGACGACCCGGCAGGTCGAGCTCACCGCCGCCGGGGCGGTATTCCTGAAGCATGTCCGGGAAGCGTTGAGCGGCCTGGGATTCGGACTCGAGGCGGCGCGGGCGGTGCATCGCGGTGAGCACGATCGTCTGGTGCTGGGCTGCCTCGAGGGTGCGGCGCTGACCCTCACGGAACCGATCCTGGCCGCCTTCCGCGCGGCGCATCCCGAGGTGACCGTCGAGCTCACCCATTTCACCTACGACACCCCGTCCGCGGGGCTGGCCACCGGGCTGGTGGATGTCGCCTTCGTGCGCCGCCCGTTCGTCGATGACGGGCTGCGGTTCGAGCCGCTGTTCGCCCAACCGCTGATGGCGATGCTGCCCGCACATCACCGTCTCGCCGACCGCGCCACGGTGACGGTCGGCGAGCTGCTCGACGACCCGATCCTCGCGTCGGGACCCGCCGATCCGGTGTGGAATGCGTTCTGGCGGTTGGAATCCCACCGCGACGGACACGCCGCACCGGCCGTTCTCCCGGTGAAGACCCTGCTCGAGGAGTTGCATCAGGTCGCGACCGGTGCGGGCATCGCGATGACGGTGCCGTGCGCGGGCTGGATCCGCTTCCCCGGCGTCCGCGTCATCCCGGTCTCCGATGCCACCGCGAGCGAGGTCGCCGTCTGCTGGCGCACCGCGCACCAAACCCCGCTGGTGCGTTCCTTCGTCGACATCGCCCGCCGCGTCCGCGCCGCCAACCCGGACCTGATCGCCCGGCTCGAGACACCGCATCGCCGCGATCGAACCACCACCGTCCCCGCCCTGTCCTCCTGATCCACAATCACCGCTTGTCGATCATCCCCGACAATTGATTTCTGTTCTTTCCTTTGCGCAATAGCACTTTTCGAAATAGGGAAGGCCCGGAACCTGATGGTTCCGGGCCTTCCCGGTTTTCTAATCGGGTCGAATCAGTCCGTGCCGAGGGCGGCGGCCAGTAGCGGCCAGGAATTGTGGAGGTCCTGTTGCCAGTAAGCCCAGGTGTGCGTGCCGACGGGACGGAAGTCGACCTGCGCCGGAATATCCAGGGCGGTCAGGCGATCGGAGAGTTGGTGGGTGCACGCATTGGTGGCGGCCTCGATGAGGCCGCCGAGTACGAGCTGGTTCGCCTTTGTGATCACCTGGTCGGGCGTGGGGGCGGGACCGAGGCTCTCGGCCGGTCCGGGCAGGCCGGTGCCGCTGGACAGGTAGATCGCCTTGCCGCGCAGGCTGTCCGCGTTGAGCACCGCGTCGTGCGCGGACCAGGCGGGGTCGCCGTCGGGGCCCCACATATTGGCGGGGTCGGCGTCGCCGCGACCCAGCACCAGCCGGATGTAGGCCCGCCCGGCGGGGTCGGCGGTGGAGGCGCAGCCGCTGTAGGCCGCGACGGCCGAGTACACATCGGGTGCGGCCGAGGCCAGGTCGAGTGCCGAGGTGGCGGACATGGACACGCCCGCAATGGCATTCGCGCCCGAGGTGTGCAGGGCGGCGTCGATGATGGGCGGCAGTTCCCGGGTCAGGAAGGTCTCCCAGCGGTTGCGGCCCAGCTTCGGGTCGTCGCGCTGCCAGTCGGTGTAATAGGAGAACTCACCACCGACCGGCGTCACCACGTTCACGTTCTTGTTCCAGAAGAACGCGACGACATCGGTCCGGCTGTACCAGTTGGTGATATCGGTGCCACCGCTCGCACCGTTGAGCAGATACAGCGTCGGCGCGTCCGGCCGGGCGGCGAGCACCTGCAACGGGATGATCCGTTGCATGGCAGCCGAATACACGTAGAACATCTCCTGCCGCTGTCCCGCGCGATCGATGTGATCGAGATGCGAGGCGACCTCGGCCCGCGAGATCTGCAATGCGCCCGGGGCGACGTACAGCAGCGCCGCCAGCGCGGTGCAGGACACGATGAGCGATGAAAACGACCGCCTGGGCGACACGACCGACTCCTGGGAGGAACGAAGGAAAGGGGTCCTGGGCCGCGACGGCCGCGCACACGCCGCGGCCCAGGAGCAGGGGGTGACTCAGCTGCCCATCAGGCGCCGGATCACATTGGTGATGGTGTCGGTCACCGAGCCGGTCGAGCTGAGCTGGTTCTGCGAGGACCCGAAACCGCCCTGATCGAGGCTGCCCAGCAGGGCCTCACCGGGATTCGCGCCGCGACCGGTGAAGCACACGCCCATGCTCGGCTGGTTGGAACCGACCCCGACGGTGCCGCCGACGCCGATGCCGCCGCTGAGAACCTGCTGACCGTCGGTGACCGAGGAAGGCACCAGGTAGGTGAACTCGGCGGTGACCGGGTTGCCGGAGTTCACGAACCAGCCGGTGCTGGTCACCTGCCAGCCGCCGGAGTCCGGCTCCGGTGTCACTTCGGCGGACTGCTCACCCTGCCCGAAGTGATACGCGGTCACCAGCACCTTGGTCGGCTTGTCGAATCCCGGCGGCGGGAAGTCGGTGATCCGGTTGACATACGGATTGCCGATGCTCGTGGTGCCGACCACGATCTTGTAGGTGACCAGGGTGCCCGGTGCGGCAGTGGTGGTTTCGACTGTTTTGTCGTACTTGTGCGTGATCCAGGCGCTGCTGATGCCGGGGTTGTAGTCGACATGCTGCGTCTGCACACAGTCCGGGGACGCGGCGTCCGCGCCGGCGGGCGCGGTGCCGAGCACGATGCCCGCCCCGGACATGGCCAGGGCCGCCGCCGCAATTCCGGCGGCCGATTTCGAGGTCTTACGCATGATTCCTTCCAACGGTTCCGGGAGAAACACGGAACCGATTACCGGTGAGCCGAGGGGAATTCGAGCTTTCGCTCACGCCGGGAAACGTTAGAGCACAACGGAAGAGAACTTAAATCCGAATTTCGGAGCCATTGACAACGCCGCCTTGTCAATCGAAACGGAACAACTGTTTCTATTCGAACCTCGCGGGCCGCTAGCTTTCTCGACCATGTCACCACCCACAGCACGCCGCGTTCATTCCGCGGCCGTGGCGCTCGCCGGACTGCTCGCACTCGGTACGGCGTTGGGCCAGGCTCCCACGCTCGCGCAGCCCGCCGATATCGCCTCCGGATCCGGCTCCGGCTCAGGGAGTCTCGGCTCGTCGGGCTCCTCGGATTCCGGTTCCGGCGCGGCGAACGATCCGGTATCGACGCTGCCCGCCCCGGCCACCACCGCACTGAAGCTCGACGGCGCGGCCAACTTCCGCGACATCGGCGGCTACCGCACCTCCGACGGGCACACCGTTCGCACCGGGATCGCTTTCCGCTCCAACCGTCTGGCCGGGCTCACGGACGCCGACCTGGCGAAGCTGAGCACCGCGGGCGTGACGCTGGATGTGGACCTGCGCAACGGTTCCGAGCGCGGCAGTGCGCCGGATCGGGTGCCGACGGGCGCGCGGTACCAGGTCGCGGATGTGGTGAGTTTCGACAGCGGCGTCTCGTTCCACGAGTTCCCGGCGATCACGCTGGGGCGCGGCGTGATCGACGGGCTGATCAACGGCTCGTCGGATCTCGTCCAGTCGGTCGACTACCCGCTCATGGTCGACTTCCACGGCTCGGATGTCGCCTTCGGCGCGCTGCTGCGCTCCCTCGCCGCGAATACCGGCGCGACCGTGTACCACTGCACCTCCGGCAAGGACCGCACCGGTTGGGCCACCGCGGTGCTGCTCACCCTGCTCGGGGTGCCCCGGGATGTCGTGAACGCCGACTACCTGGCCAGCAATACCGAGCTCGGTGACCCGAAGGCCGTCCAATTGTCTTGGCTGGAAGCGGCTTTCGCCGAGGTCGACCGGCTCTACGGGAGCGTCGACAAGTACGTCCGAGACGGACTCGGCTTGGACCAGGCCACCATCGACACGCTGCGCGCGAAGCTCCTCGCCTGATTCTCACGACGTAAACACTAGAAAGACAAGGGAATTCACCGATGCCACAACGAACGATGACACGCGTCGCCATGGGTACGGCAGCCGCGATCGGGGTCATGGCCCTGCTCGGGAGCGGTACCGCCGCAGCCGCTCCCGCCTCCATCACCTGGAACAACAACGGCACCCAGTACACCCGCACGATCAGTGACGGCACGCCCGCCGCCGGTGAAACCATCACCGTCACAACGACTCTGTCCCGCACGCAGGACCCTGATGAAACCTACAACTGGTTCAAGGACTTCCATCCCGCGTGCCTGACCTACGTGACCGGCAGCGCCAAGGTGACCGACGCCGGCGGCGCCCACCCGGTCGAGCCCTATCTGCAGATCGGCACCGATTTCATCGCGGGCGACTTCACCACCGCCGGACTGAAATTGGTGGTCAAGGCGGGCAGTGCGCCGTCACCGACCTTCAGCGCGCAATACCAGGTCGGCTCGTGCGCGCCCGGCACGGCGCTGACCACCGGGATCGCGTACCTCTCGAGCTCCGGCCAATCGGACCTCTCCACCCGGGGTCCCTCGATCACCGTCGGCGGGACTCCCGGCGGCGGCACCGATACCGGCAGCGCCAACCTCCCGTCGCTGCTCGGCGGTTTCGGCTCGAGCAAGTAGCGGCCGAACCGCCAGGCACGGCGGCGGTCAGCGCAAACATCTGCGGCCCGCGATCCCCTCGCTCAACGCGTAGGAGATCGCGGCCGCTTCGTGTTGCGCCCAGACACCGAAGTCCGGGTAGCGCAGATCGATTCCGGCGGTACAGTCCCAGCAGGCGCTCGCACCGCCGCCCGGCTCGGACGGAAACAGCATCATGATGAATCGTGGTGCGGCGGCGGCCTTTCCGACCAGCACGCGGCGATATCCGGCGGGCACGAGCAGCGCGCCGGAGCCCTCGTGGGCGAAATACGCTTCGGCGAAGGCCGAATCCCGCCGCCACTTCTCGCCCGCCGCGAAATCGCCACTGCCGTAGAGCTGGATCGCCCCGAATCGGGGCCAGCCGTCGCAGACGCGCAGGAAATCACGGAACGCGGCATCGAAGTACACCCCGAGTCGCCGCTCGGCCGCCGTCAGCGCGGCCTCGGCGGCGGGCGGGTTGGGCGGCATGGAAAGCCCCGGCTCGCCCAAGCGCTCCGCCGCCCCGTACTGCACCGTGTAGAGCGACCCCACCAGGGAGTTCCAATTCGTCATGGGTCCTGACGCCGGGGGACGATTGCCGATAGTGGAGAAGTCCGCACCGCTGGCTGTCCCCGGCTCCTCGCTACGGTGGCCGGCGGTGCCGCTCTGAAAACGCTAAAGGACCTCGAAGTCGAAGAGAAATCATTCTTCGCGGGCCATTCACAAGCCCGATTTGTCAATGAGTGGGACGGTTCGCGCGGAAGGTTCGGTCCGGGCGACCCACCGACCTAGACTGCGTCGCCATGGAGGTTCACACCCGGCAGTTGCAGTACTTCATCGCCGTGGCGGAGGAGCTGAGCTTCACCCGCGCGGCGCAGCGATTGCACGTGTCCCAGCAGGGCTTGAGCACCCAGATCAAACAGCTCGAGCACGCGATGGACGTGGTGTTGTTCTCCCGGACCACCCGCAATGTCGAATTGACCGCCGCCGGAGCGGTTTTCCTCCAGGATGTGCGCGGCGCGCTCACCGGTCTGGCCGCCGCGATCGAGCGGGCCCGGTCGGTGCACCGCGGTGAGCAGGACCGGCTGGTGCTGGGCGCGCTGGAGGGCGCGGCCCTGACCCTGACCGAGCCGATTCTCGCGGCCTTCCGGAAGCGCCACCCCGGAATAGCCGTCGAGCTGCGGCATTTCACCTACGAGGACCCGTCGGCGGGGCTGACCACGGGTTCGGTGGATGTGGCTTTCGCCCGCCGCCCGTTCCTCGACGCGGGGGTGCGGTTCGAGACGCTGTTCGCCGAACCGCTGATGGTGATGGTGCCGGCCGGTCATCCGCTGGCCACGCGCACCGAGGTCTTCGCGCACGAGCTGCTCGGGGAACCGCTGTGCGGGGCGACCACCACCGATCCGGTGTGGAATGCGTTCTGGGAGTTGGACGCCTTCCGCGACGGATCGCGGGCTCCGGTGGTGTCCCGATCGAATTCGCTGCTCGAGGAACTGCACAAGGTGGCCACCGGGGTCGGGGTGGTGCTCACCGTGGCGTGTGCGCGCTGGATCCCGTTTCCGGGCGTGCGGCTGCTGCCGATCGCCGACGCGCCGCCCAACGAGGTGGCGGTCGGCTGGCGCGGGGCGCACGAATCGGCGCTGGTCCGTTCGTTCGTCGAGGTGGCGCGTGGCATCCGCGACACGCATTCGGACCTGGTCGCCCAGTTGCAGGAACCCGATTTCACCGATTGCACGGTGCCGCCCCATCTGTGATCGCGACAGTCACAACTCGCCGTTGTGAATGGATCCGAAACAGTGATTTCTCTTCGAATCCCTTGCCTCCTAGCGTCTTCGGAATGAGGGCACTCACCGTTCTATTGCTGGCCGCGGGGCTGCTGCTGGCGCCCACGGTTCATTTCGCTCCCCCGGTGCAGGCCGCGCCGACCGGGTTGAAGGGACCATTGAGTACGCGCGGCCGCTACATCGTCGACGCGACCGGGAACCGGGTGAAGCTGAAGTCCGGCAACTGGCACGGGTCCAGCGGCACCTGGACCGGGAGCGGGGACGACGAGGACGCGGCGAACAACTTCGCGCAGGAGACCGGTCACCGCGCGCCGCTCGGACTCGACCGCGTCCCGCTCGACAAGATCGTGGCGGACTTCAAGGACTTGGGGCTCAACAGCATTCGGCTGCCGTTCTCCAACCAGATGATCAACGATGACCGTCCGGTCCGGGGGCTGACCGCGAATCCGGGGCTCAACGGGCTGAAACCGCTCGAGGTCTACGACCGGGCGGTGGCCGCGCTGACCGGGGCCGGGCTCGGCGTCATCCTCAACAACCACACCACGACCACCCGGTGGTGTTGCGCCGTCGACGGCAACGAACGCTGGAATTCCGGGCAGAGCACCGACACCTGGGTGAGCGACTGGGCGTTCATGGCCGCCCGGTACAAGTCCGATCCGGGGGTGATCGGGGCGGATCTGCGCAACGAGGTGCGCCGCGACACCTGGGACAACCCCAACTGGGGTTCGGGCGACGGCCACGACTGGGAGGCGGCCGCACACCAGGCGGGTGATCGGATCCTGACCGACGCCAACCCGAATCTGCTCGTCATGATCGAGGGCATCAACTGGTCGGGCATCCCGACCGATCTGACCTGGCATCAGCGTCCCATGCTGCGTGATCTGAAGTCGTTGTCGCAGACGCTGGTTCGCTCGCACAAGCTGGTCTACTCGGTGCACTTCTACGGCTATATCGGCCCGAACCACACCGGCGGGACCGGGCTGAGCGGCGGCGAGACCCACGATCCCCGCTTCCGCGACATGTCCCGCGACGACCTGTTCAAGTCCATGGACGAACTCGCGGGCTACGTGGCGACCACCCCCGACCGGCATTTCACAGCGCCGGTGTGGGTGAGCGAGTTCGGGATCGGCAAGGACGCCACCGGTCTGGACAAGGCGTGGTTCCCGAACATGGTCGACTATCTGATCGATCGCGATCTCGACTTCGCCTATTGGCCGATCGTCGGCTTCCAGCATCAGGATCAAGGCAATGCCTGGGGACTGCTGCGCTACGACACCGACGGCGGCAAGCGCAGCGTCCTGGACGGTGACGACTGGCGGGGCGCGCAGGTGCGACGCCTGCTGGCCGCCGACGGCAAGACCGGCCAGGTGGCCCCGGCGCGAACCTGGTCGATGCTCAACGCCATTCACGACGACCACAACGCCTCGCTGCGGGCCGCCGGCGATTGGGACCCGGGCGCGCGCAAACTCGTCTGCCCCGACGACCAGCGCCTGATCGGGATCAGTGCACGCGGTCAGGGCGGCCTGTGCACCGACGCCACCGAGGGCGACCTGTGGCAGCCCGGTACCGCCGCGACCAAGGTCTCCGACGAGAAGGTGACCACCGACTGGGCCTCCGGCTTCACCAAATACCAGTGCGCCCAACGACAATTCATGACCGGATACAGCCTCCGCGGTGACGGCGTCTCCGCCATCCTGTGCGCCCCCGCCCGCATCCCGCTCGCGGGCGCGGGCCGCACCGTATGGGACGACCGCGGCGACAACCGCCCGGCCTCGGGCGAGGGCGGCGACTACGCGAGCGGCTACTACAAGGGCCAGTGCAACGCCGACGAATACGCCGCGGGCATCGCCTTCTCCTGGGCCAACTTCCGCTTCGGGCATCCCGACGCGCTGTACTGCCGCAAGCTCCGGTAGCCCGCCGCGGATTGACAACTCCGCCTTGTGAATCGCACGGAAACTAGTGTTTCAGTCCGATTCCGTTCCGCTCTAACATCGTTCGAGTCGACACCGCCGCCACCGGACTGAGCCCCCGGGACCGGCGGTGTCGGCACCGAACCCGACCGATTCACCGACTGATAGCCGATGCACATGGTCGGCAGTAGGATCGACGTGGGTCGGCTCGAGTGATCAGCGTGGATCCACGAGTGGCCCGGCTCATTTCTTCTGACTCGGGAAGTGTCATGTCGAAAGCCACGTTCTCCGTCGACGGACTGCACTGTCAAGGTTGTGTCCGGACGGTCGAGGAAAGTCTGTCGGCGCTGTCGGATGTTCGCTCGGTCAGCGTCGAACTCGATATCAAGGGCGTGTCGACGGTGACCGTCGACACCGATCGCGAACTGCTCGCGGACGAGGTGCAGAAGGCCCTGGATACCGGAGGCAACTTCAGCGTCGTCTGAACCTCGTCCGCTCACTGTCAGGAGCGGCGGCGGAGGTGGGCGGCGAGCCCGAGGAGGAGAAGTTCGGTGCCGCCGCGGAATTCGTCGTCCGCCGAGAGTTCGCGCGCCTGGCGGGCCGTCGCCACGAGCAAAGGGTAAGTCGACGGCATCGACTACGCCTTCTGTGCCGCGGTGTGCCGCAAGGTTTTCGCCGAGGACCACGGCATCACCGTCTGACCCGCGGTCGCGGTAGTCCGATCAGTCGGTGGTTGCGAGTTGGGTGAGGATCCAGTCGCCGACTGCGGGGTCGTGGGGCATCTGTTGGTGGGAGAGGGGGGCCGGGTGGAGGTCCTGGATGAATTGGTTGGTGACGCCGGGTTCTTCGATGAAGGAGGCGGGGCCGGGCGGGGTGTTGATGATGTCGTCGCGGGTGGCCAGGATCGCGTAGGCGACTCCCGGCTGGGCGATCGGGGCGTCGTCGAGGGCGGTCATGAAGGGCGAGCCGGTTTCCAGGTCGGCGCAGGCCGGGCAGAGGACGGGCAGCAGCTCGTCGTCGGTCACGTGGCGCAGGGCCGGAAGCTGGTTCGCCGCCTGGACCGCACCGGAGAAGGTGGTGCCGTGGGTGACGGGGGTCAGCAGGATCTCGGCGTTGACCCGGTCGGCGTGGTGAAGGTTCTTGGCGTAGTACTCGGCGATGGCGCCGCCCTGGGAATGCCCGACGAGGTCGACCTTGCCCGCGCCGGTGGCGGTGCGGACCCGCTCGAGGTAGGCGGCCATATCGTCGGCGGACCGGGCGACGGGCGCGATGCCGTCGCCGAAGGGCAGCGGTGAGTCGAAGGAGCCGTAACTGGGGGTGTAGACGCAGTACCCGGCGTCGATCAGCCTGGGCGCGAGCTGATTCCACGCGGTGGCGTCATCGTCGGTGCCGTGCAGCAGCACCACCGGATAGGGGTGCTGCACGGTGGGACGGCACACCGGTACATCCTCGACCGGCTGTGCGGCGGCGGGGTGGGCGGCCGCGGTGGACACGGCGGCGGCGATGATTCCCGCGGACAGCATTCGGCGCATCGACTACTCCGTTCGAACGGTTCCGGTCGTCATCGGCTGGGCAGTCCCACCGCGCGCACCCGGTCGGCGAATTCGCCGTAGCCGAGACCGCCGGTGCCGGACCACAATTGCTGCGCCATGATCGGCAGCCGGGCCCGGATGGAGCCGACCATCTGGTCCTCGGTCAGGGCCGACGGGTCGTCACACCAGACGTTCAGTGCCGAGCCGAGCAAGCGGTCGCGCTGGTCGGGGCGCAGGCGGGAGCCGGTGACGAAAAGGCCGGGGTCCCAGGCGAAGAGCAGTTCGGGCGTCGCGTTGAGCGGGGCCGCGTAGCCGCCACTGGCCCAGTAGGTGGGGGTGAAGGCGGCATTGCTGATGCGGTGGCCCGCGTCGACGAGCTGTTCGGGGCCGTTCTGGTCACCGACCCACGGCAGCAGGCCATTGCCGCCGGTCCAGTGGTCGACGATGATCGCCGGATCGACGACGACCTTCGCGCCGTGCGGGATTCCGTCGTTCCACATGCGGGCGGTCTTACCGTAGGAGGCGACGATGTCCGCCGCGTGATCGAAGAAGGCGGCGAGCGCGTCCGCCGCACCGTAATCGGGGCCGAGGGTTTCATGGGCCCAGTCGGTCAGCTGCGGGTAGCGGCTGAAATCGGTGACGTACTCGTCCCCGCCCAGGTGGAAGTAGCGGCCGGGGAACAGCGGCACGAATTCCCGCAGCAGATCCTCGATGAGCTTGCGCGCCTGCGGTTTCGACAGATCGATCTTGCCGCCCGCGCTGCCCGCGAGCACGCTGTCCATGGCGGCGTCGACCGGTCCGGTGGTGGCCGGAGTCAATATCAGGTCGGGATGCGGGGCGAGGATGGCGTTCATGTGGCCCGGGAAGCCGATCTCCGGAACCACCTCGATGCCGTAATCGGCGGCGTAGGAGACGATCTCGGCGATCTCGGCCTTGCTGTAGTGCTGTGGCGAGGTGATCTCCGGGTGGGATTCGCTTTCCAGCCGGAAGCCACCCACATCCGAAAGGTGCAGGTGCAGAGTGTTCATCCGGTAGTAGGCCAGCTCCCGGATGCGCTGTCGCAGGAACCCGACGCTCATGTACTCGCGGCCGACGTCGAGCAGCAGTCCGCGCTCGGCGTAGTCGGGCCAATCGGTGACGGTGCCGCGAGGCAGCGTCGTGGTTCCGGAAAACCATTGCAGCAGAGTCTGTGTCGCGTGGACGACGCCTTCGGGGGTGCGCGCGGTCGCGGTCACCGCCTCACCGATATCGAGCCGGTAGGACTCGGCCTGCTCCGGCCCGGAGCCGTCGAGGCGGATCACCACATCGCCCGCCCGCACCGGACCCGACGCCAGGGACGCCGCCCGCCCCGCCCGGGTGAGATCCTCGGCGAAATGCCCGGCGACCGCTTCGGTACCCGGCGCAGCCACCACGCGGACCTCGCCGGGCAGCTCGAACCCGCCCGTGGCGGGCTGCCACCGGCGCACGTCGGGCACCGAAACCGGCAGTGGTGGAGTGGATTCCGACCACGCGCGGGTCGCGGGCAGCAGCATCAGCGCCAGCACAACACCAACGATCGCCACGGGGAGCGCGCGCACCCGCCGGATCACGACGCATCCACCGGGATATCCACGGTCGAGGGCGACGCGAAGGTCACCACGCTGCCCAACGGCGTCGAGCTGGTGAACGGAATCGGGTCCTGGGTGGTGACGGTGAGCGTGAGCCGGTGTCCCGGTGCGAGATTCCAGTAGGTGGGTGCGAGATCCCAGCCGACCTGCGCGGCCACGCCCGGCGCGAGGCCGTGCCGGGTGATCGGCCACGCGGTGATCTCCTTACCCATGCCGTCGGGACCCTCGTCGTAGAGTATGCCGATCATGGTGAGATCGGGGCTCGACGGCGTCACCGTCAGGGTCAGATGCGCCGACCCGGACACCACGCCGCCATCGCCGAACGGGTTGGTACGCCAGACCCCGGCGGCACTGCGGTCCACACCCGCCAGCGCGATCGCCGGGGAGATGCCCAGCTGCGCCGTCACACCGGTGACATAGGGCACCGCCGCCACGGCGGTGGTCGCGGCGGAGAGCAGTGGCTGGCTCCAGGATTCGTCCGGGTCACCGCCCATGACGCCCTCGGCGAGCGAGGACAGCGGGAACGATCGCAGTGCGCTCTCGGCCGCCGCCACCGACGGGAACCCCAGATACGGGTTGCCCAATCCGCCGTTGGCGGGCGAGAGATGCACGGCGGCTTCGGTATCGATGCCGTTGTCCGCGCCGTTGACGTAGTGGTCGAGGAACCGCTCCCCCGCGTCCCAGGCCGGATTGGGCAGGCCCACGATCTGGCCCGCGCCGCCGCCGGTGGAGTGGTCCCCCGCCTGCATGTAGAGCATCTTGGGTCCGGTGAGCGAATCGAAGGAGTTCACCACGGGTCCAGACGGCAGCAGCGAATCCTGCCAGTCGTGCACCAGGAAGACCGCGGTGCCATTGGCATTCAGCTTCGGAATCGCGTCGGCCAGCAGGTGTTGGGCGGGCAGTCCGGCGAAGGCGTACCCGTTGTTGTGCAGGATCGCGTCCATGCCGCGCCGCACCAGATCCGGGCTGAACCGATTGGTCGCCACGCCCGCGGTCGCGAGCGCGATGGGCCCACCGGTTTTCGGAGTTCCATTGGGGGCCAGTGCATCCGCCAGGTCCCCGGGCGGCGAGTCGGCGATGACCGCCTTGATCCGCGGATCGTTTGCCGCGGCGATGAGCGCCAGGCCCGCGCCGTACGAGCCGCCCGCCACGGCGATCCGGTCGGGGTCTACATTGAGATTGGCGATGGCCCAGTCGATTACGGCCGACGCGTCGGCGACGTCGTTGGGCCCGAACATGTCGACGTCGCCACCGGAGAGGTACATGCCGCGCGCCGTGTACTCGATGGACACGAAGCTCTCCCCCGAAGACAGCTTGTAGGCCGACCCCAGACTGCCCATGGCGGGCACGCCCCAGCCGGACGGCTCGAGCACGAGCGGGTTCTTGTGGGTGGCGATATCCGGCGGCGCGGTGATGACCGCGTTGAGCGAAACCCCCGCTCCCGGAACGAACATGGTGGTGATCTGACCGCCGGGAATCGGGACGGCTCCGGCGGGCGGCGCGGCGAGCGCGAGCCCGGAGGCGGTCAGGACGGTCGCGGCGGCGCTGCACAGCAGCC
>NZ_JBSGBY010000181.1:0-13488 GCF_053601505.1 Nocardia sp. NPDC004722 | reverse complement strand
ACATGCCGGGCTTCACCGGTACCGGCTTCTACTGGCATTCGGATTTCGAGACCTGGCATGCCGAGGACGGCATGCCCGCGCCGCGCGCGGTGAGCCTGTCGATCGCCCTGACCGACAACTTCACCTTCAACGGCAGTCTCATGGTCATGCCGGGCTCGCACCGCACGTTCGTGCCGTGTCAGGGCGAGACGCCGCCGGATCACCATCGGGAGTCCTTGCGCGAGCAGGAGATCGGCGTGCCCTCGCAGCAGGCGATCACCGATCTCGCGGGCAAGCACGGCATCACCCAGTTCACCGGCCCGGCCGGTTCGGCGCTGCTGTTCGATTCGAATCTCATGCACGGTTCGGCGGGCAATATCACCCCGTTCCCGCGCTCGAATCTGTTCCTGGTGTTCAACAGCGTGGACAACACGCTGCGTGACCCCTTCGCCGCGCCGCATCCGCGTCCGGAGTATCTCGCGAGCCGGGACTTCACACCGCTGATGTGAGCGGAGAACGTGTTCGATATGCCAATGTCGTTCCACGTGGTAGCGATCACAGTACCGCCGGAAAAGTCGGTCCGAACGGCTGATGAGGGGTCCGACGAGCAACCACGTGGAACGATAATGGATCACAATGATTCGGTGGCGTTGCACGAATCCTCTATGCTGGTAGGCATATGCAGAGAATTCGCTGGACCGTCGCCGTACCCCTGCTCGCCGTCGTAGTACTCGCCGCCGTCTGGGGGCGGCAGTTGTCACTGCTGGCCGACATCCCGATATTCGCTCTGCTGCTCGCCGCCGTGCTGGCGGCCGTCCATCATGCCGAGGTGGTGGCGCACCGGGTCGGAGAACCGTTCGGCGCGTTGGTATTAGCCGTCGCGGTGACGGTCATCGAAGTGGGATTGATTCTGACGCTGATGATCTCGGCGGGCGACAAGGCCGCGCCGCTGGCTCGCGACACCGTCTTCGCCGCCGTCATGATCACCTGCAACGGCATCTTCGGGCTGGTGCTGCTCGTCGGCGCGCTGCGACGCCGGGTCGCGGTCTTCAACGCCGAGGGCACCGGCGCGGCCCTGGCCACCGTGGCCACCCTGGCCACGCTGAGCCTGGTGCTGCCGACCTTCACGACAAGCCAACCGGGACCGCACTTCTCGCCCGCGCAGCTGGCCTTCGCGGCGGTGGCGTCGCTGGCGCTCTACGGCTGCTTCGTGGCCGTGCAGACGATCCGGCACAAGGAGGATTTCCTCGCCGTCGAACCCGGCGCGGCCGAGTGCGACGACCACGACCGGCCGACCGGGCGGGCCGCCGCGCTCAGCGCGGGCCTGCTGATCGCGGCGCTGGTCGGGGTGGTCGGCCTGGCCAAGGCGATCTCGCCCGCCATCGAATCCGGGGTCGAGGCAGCCGGTTTGCCGCGTTCGGCGGTCGGGGTGGTGATCGCGCTGCTGGTGCTGCTGCCCGAGGCGCTGGCCGCGGTGCGGGCGGCGCGCGGCGGTCGTGTGCAGGTCGGCCTGAATCTCGCCTTGGGCTCCGGCATGGCCAGCATCGGCCTCACCATTCCCGCGATCGCGGTGGCCTCGATCTGGATCGACACCCCGCTGCTGCTCGGCCTGGGCGCGACCGAGATGGTGCTGCTGGCGATCACCGTGGTCGTCGGCCTGCTGACCGTGGTCCCCGGCCGCGCCACCATGTTGCAGGGCACCGTCCATCTCTCGCTGTTGGCCGCGTTCGTCTTCCTGGCGGTAGCGCCGTGACCGCGCACTGCTCGTAGTCCTTTGGGGGGAGCCGGGATCGGCACCGTGGGGTGACGTCCGCCGGGGCTCCGCGTTCCTAGCGTCGGCACCATGAAGCGAAGAGTTCGACTCGGGGTGGCGTTGGGCGTGACGGGGCTGCTGCTGTCCGGCATAACGGCGTGCGGGGGCACGTCGCGTGCGACGCCGATCTGGACGGCCTGCCAGGGCAGTGGGCTGGATCCACGCCAGGAGTGCACGACGGTGTCGGTGCCACTGGACTACGACAAGCCCGACGGTGAGCGGATTTCGCTGGCCGTCTCGCGGATTCGCAGCCCGCACCCGGAGCGCCGACGCGGTGTGCTGGTCCTGGTTCCCGGTGGTCCCGGTAGCGTCGGGCTCGCCCTGCCGTCGACCCGGGGCGCGAAGCTGCCCGAATCCGTCCGCGACGCCTACGACCTGATCGGATTCGATCCACGCGGTCTGGGAGCCAGCACCCAGGCGAATTGCCATCTGGCACCACAGGATCTGGCTGTGGAGCGGCTGCGGTCGTGGCCCGATGCCGACGGCGGCATCGCGGGCAATGTCGAGATCGAACAGCGGGTCGCCGACGCGTGTGTGCGCGATGGTGGCGCGCTGGTGCGATCGATCGGGACACGGACCGAGGCCCGCGACCTCGATCGAATCCGGGAAGCGCTGGGGGAGAGCAAGATATCCGCGTGGGGCGAGTCCTACGGCACGTACGCGCTCGCGGTCTACACCACCCTGTTCGGTGACCGGACCGATCGCGTGCTCTCCGACAGCAACGACGACCCGAATCCCGACCTCGTCGAGCGCGGCTGGCAGGCGAACTACGCCGTCGGCGTGGAGGATCGATTCCCCGATTTCGCCCGCTGGGCCGCCACGGACGGCAACCCCGACCGGGTCGCGGCGACACCCGAGGAGGTCCGCGGCGAATTCCTCACGCTCGCGGCGCGTCTGGATCGTGCCCCGCTGCCGTGGCCCGGTGCCGAGCTGTCGGTGTTGAGCGGCAACGGTTTACGCCAGATCGTGCTCGACGGGCTCTACGACGACCACAACTTCGCGCGGATGGCCCAGGTGATCAACGCGGTCGCCGGTTCGGGGACGCTGCCCGCCGCCCGGCCCGCGCCACCCGAGGACGCCGCCCAGCGCTCGACCGCCGTCCTGATCGCCACCCTGTGCAACGACGTGGCCTGGCCGACCGCCTTCGCGGACTACGCGACCGCCGTGAAAGCGGATCGCGCCCGCTATCCGCTCACCGCCGGTAGGCCGCACGGCTATTCACCGTGCGCGACCTGGCCGTACCCGCCCGCACCGCGCACGGTCGTGACCTCCTCGGGCCCCTCGAACGTGCTGATGGTGCAGAACCTGCGGGATCCGGCCACGCCCTACAGCGGCGCGCTGAACCTGCGGCGCGCCTTCGGTGATCGGGCGCGGATGGTCACCATCGACGCCGGTGGACACGGCGCGTATCCGGCCCCGCTGTCCTGCGCGAACGAGGCCGTCGAGCGATTCCTGCTCGACGGCACTCGCCTGGCCGAGGACCTCATCTGCCGGTGATGAGGCCGAATCAGCCTGCGGCGGACACCCTTCGATGTCCTTGGCTGCCGTACAGCTCGCGCGCGGCGGCCGGGGTCACCGTCTCCGCCAGCTCGGGCGTCTCGAACTTCAGGTGCTGCTCGAGGATCTGCCCGGCCATCGGTGCGACGATCGGGGCGGCCATGATCAGGCCCGCCTTGTTGAACAGCGTGAACAGCCAGACGAGAATGCGACCGACGGGTTTCACCAGCATGTCGACGATGCCGGGCCGGTCGAAGTGGCCGAGCTTGCGCATCCACTTGGGCAGCGTCGCGATGGACGCGAACGACAGCAGCCGCGCGCCCAGCGCGTAGGTCCAGCCCGCGCCCTGCTTGGGCGAGGTGAACAGCATCTGGTGCATGCCCGCCTCGGCGCGCTCCGAGGTGCACAGGCGCGCACGGACATTCGCGTAGTACTCGCGGATGCCCTCGCGGGTGACGGGCACGTCCGCCGGGTCGCAGGTCTGCAATTCGGCCGCGATCCGGCATTCCTGCCAGTAGCGGGCTTCTTCCTCGGGCGTCAGTCCCGGCCCGAACATCTCGTAGGCCTTGAGCACCGACTGCCAGCCCGTGATGTGGATCCACAGCTGGGTTTCCGGGTTGTTGGGGCTGTAGCGCTTACCGCTGATCGGCTCGATGCCGGTGCTCTTGGCGTGCACCGTCATCAGGTGCTCCGACGCCTGGATCGCGGTGCGGGAATCGCCGATCGCCACGATCAGGAAGTAGGCGAAGGTGGCGTCGAGGCGGCTGCGGGCGTCGGAGTAGATCTTGGCGGTGTCCGACACCGAGGCGGTCAGGAAGGGATCGAAGAACTCGAGGGTGACCGCGCGCTGGAAGCCGATCACCGCGGTGGGCGAGGTCCACACCTTCCAGCTCGGCGAATCCGGGCCGAAGAAGCCGTAATCGGTTCGGCGGAGAGTGGTCGGATCGAAGGTCACTGGGGCTCCTCTACGGGTTCGATCCCATTCAATATGACGCAACCGTAGCAATTGCTGGCGGCTAATACAACGGTCGCGTAGCTTTGGTTCGGACGGGCGCGTGACCTCGGCAACCCGGATGACAGAATGGGCCGGTGAAGGTGGAGTGGCAGTGAGCAAACCCGCTGCGACGGCAGCGAGCACCCCCGGCGAGCGCCCGCGTCGCCGCTACGCGCCCCGGCTGCCCCCGGAGGAACGCCGGGCGCAACTACTCGACGCCGCCTTCGCGGTGCTGGAGAAGGCCGAACTGCACGAGCTGAACATGGAGGCCGTCGCCGCCGAGGCCGGGGTCGGCAAGCCGGTGCTCTACACCGTCTTCAAGACCCGCGCCGATCTGGTCGCCGCCCTGCTGGAACGTGAACGCGAACGCGCCCTCGAACAGGTCGCCGACACCCTGCCCACCGATCTGCTCGGCGCGGACCCCGTGGTCGCCGCCTCCGCGACCGTCGAGGCGTTCGTCGATGTGGCACTGAGCAATCCGACCCGCTGGCGACTGCTGCTGGCGGGCCCCGGCAACGCGCCCGACGAATACCGGGAGGCCATCCGCAGCTCGCGCGCGGGCATCTTCGACCAGGCCGAGGCGGTGGTCCGGATGGGCCTGATCGCCGATCCCCGTTGGGCGGGAATCGATTCCGGGCTGCTGACGAACTCCCTGCTGACCATCGCGGAGATGCTCGGCCGCCTCGCGGTCAGCGATCCGGATACCTATCCGCGCGAGCGGATCGAGGGTTTCGTGCAGTTCATCGTCGGCCTGCTGGTCGGTGCGCGCGGGTGATCAGCGGCCGGGCTCGCCGAGGCGGCGGGCCACCCGCGCGCCCATGAGCGTGGAGATCCCGGCCGGGGTCTGCGGGTCGTAGCCGGTGAGTTCGGCGATGCGGGTGAGCCGGTAGGTCACCGTATTGCGATGCACGGAAAGCTCACGGGCGGTGCCGTTCTGGTTGAAGTCCTGCAGGATGAACACCTCCAGGGTCTCCGCCAGCACCGGCTGCGCGTCGAGCGGATCGAGCACCCGGGTCAGGTTGGCGGTCGCGCCCGAGGTGGCGATGGCGTACTCGAAGACCATGTCCTCGCGGCGGCAGACCAGGCCGGGGCGGCGCAGGGCGCGCCCGGTCTCGGCCAGCACCCGTGCCTCGGTGAAGGCTGCCGGTAGTCGATCCCGGGTCGGTGCGGCCGAAACACCCACCCACAGCGCGGATTTCGCGTTGCGCGTGCGGGGTTGGAGGATCTCGGTGAGGCTGTCGATGGCGGCGCTCTCGTCGGCGGCCGAGCGCAAGGGCAGCAGGGTGGTCCACCCGCCGCTGTCGCGGTAGAGGAAGCTGCCCGCGATGCCGCCCAGCCGCCGCCGCAGGTCGGTGAGGATGCCGGGCGCGGCGTCGCCGAGCCGGATCACCGCCACCACGTAGCTGTCGACCAGGGTGACCGCCGCGTCCTCGGCCCATTCGTACGGATCACCGCCGGTGAGCAGCGCTTCGGCGATCGCCCGATGCTGTTCGATGCGGTCGTAGCGGGATTGGCGCACATCGTCGACGCAGGCGTCCGCGATCCGGCTCGTCATCAACGCCACGTACTGGGCCAGCCGGAAGGCGCTGGTCGCCGCGGTGACCGCCGCTTCCGGGACGGGCGTGCCGATCACCTGATTCCACACGAACGTCAGCCCCACCCGGTAGTTGGTGAGCGCCTCGGCCAGCGGCATCCCGTCGCGCACCAGCGAAACCGCCCGCGCCACCAGCGGCTCGGTATCGACCTCGCCCGGTTCGGTTCCCGTACGCAGGAATCGGAAGAACAACTCGATATTGAGCTGGGCGGCGGGCAGGAAGTCCGCGTCCATCATCGAGGCCGGCAACGCGTCATAGGGCGGCGCGCCGACCGCGAAGTTCGCGATCAACGCGACCGCCCGGTCCTGCCAGGCATCGATGAACCGTGCCGCCCGTGGATCGGTCCCCACAGGTTCGAGACCGGTCTCCACCATGAGACCTCCCGTCGCCGCCGTCAGGGAGTGACGATAGCGAAGTCCGGGGCCGGGTTCGTCCGGCGGCAATCAGGGGCTCCAGCGAAATGGACGCGCGACCTTGACGCGATCCATACGGGGACTCGCCGAGACGCGCTCGCCGAAGCGGATCCGACCGGCCCGGATCGGGACTACGATCCCCGCATGACGGTTGGCACCGACCTGCCCAAACCCGAATCCCTCTTCGACCTCGACGTCTGGCTGCACCGCTGGCCGGCCAGTTGCTACGCGACCGAATTGCATTACGGCGTACTGGTTTTCACCGGCTGTGATGGATTCGACGAGCGCGACGCCGAGATCGCCCGACGGACCTATCCGGGGCGGCGCGTTCTCATCGACGACACCGGCAAGCTGCAGGTGCACCCGGCGGGGGAGGGGCCGCCCATCTCGATCTTCGATCCCGCTCATCCCTTCCGTACGGTGCTGCCGCCGATACACTGACGGCAACCTCCGTCGGGGGCGTCACGCCACCTCCCCGCCTGGAAAGTGACCCTTGCCACACTGCGGTACACGCGCGTACCGTCCGAGTGGTACGCAGAGGTACCAGGCTGGGAGATGGCGCATGACCACAGTGACACTGCCCGAAGGACCCACCACGCCGGCCTTCGTCCAGGGCGTTCAGATCCTGGCCGGACGCACCCGCGCGTGGCGGCGACTGCATGAGCGCTACGGCTCGGCGTTCATGGTGAACATGCCGCGCTTCGGACCGACCCTGGTGTTGTCGGACCCGGCCGAGGTGAAGGCGCTGTTCACCACGCACACCGACCTGGTCGACAACATCGACGCCAACCTCGGCCAATTCCTGGGCCCCGGTTCGCTTTTCGCGCTGCGCGGTGAGGAACACCGCAAGGAGCGAAAACTCCTCACCCCGCCCTTCCACGGGCGGCGGCTGGCGGTCTACGAATCGCTCATCGAGGAGGAGGCCGTCCGGGAGCTGGCGAGCTGGCCCTCGGGGCGCGAGTTCGCGACCATGGACTCGATGATGCGGATCACCCTGAACGTGATCCTGCGCGCGGTCTTCGGGGCCGAGGGGGCGGAATTCGACCAATTGCGCACGCTGCTGCCGAAACTGGTGCTGGTCGGGTCCGCGCTGGCGGCGCTTCCGGTGCCGCGCAAGCTGTTCGGCCGCTTCGGGCCGTGGGCGCGCTTCGCCGCGCATCGCGCCGAATACGACCGGATCGTGCGACGGCTGATCGAGCGCGCCGCCGCGGATCCGAATCTCGGCGAACGCGACGATGTCCTGGCCATGCTGTTGCAGGCCCGCTACGACGACGGCTCGGCCATGACGCACGGCGAGATCGCCGACGAACTGCTCACCCTGCTCACCGCCGGGCACGAGACCACCGCCACCTCGCTTGCCTGGACCGTGGAACGGCTGCGACGGCATCCGAACATCCTCGAGCGGCTGGTCGCCGAGGCCGACGCGGGCGGTTCCGCACTGCGGGAAGCGGTGCTGCTCGAAACCCAGCGGGTGCGCCCGGTCATCGACGCCACCGCGCGCAAGGTGCGGGCGGAGTCGCTGCAGCTGGGCCGCTGGACGCTGCCGCGCGGGCAGGGCGTGATGGTCAGCATCCGGTTGATGCACGACAATCCCGAATTGTTCCCCAACCCACGGGATTTCGATCCGGACCGGTTCCTCGGGGTGCGGCCCGGCACGTTCAGCTGGATTCCGTTCGGCGGCGGTGCGCGCCGGTGCATCGGCGCGGCGTTCGCGACCATGGAGATGAATGTGGTCTTGCGCGTGCTGCTGCGAGATTTCACCCTGGAGACGACCGACGATCCGGACGAGCGCGCCCACTTCCGCGGTGTCGCACTGGTTCCCGCCAAGAAGGGCCGGGCCGTCGTGTACCGGCGGCCGCCGCGACCCGCGACGGCCGCGACCACGGAGGCGGCGGGCGACAACGACGGCGCGCGGGGCGAGCAGGTGACCGCATGAGCGAGCAGGTGGCCGAGGTCGGTCGCGGTATCGAGCTGACCTATGAGCGCTCCGGCAGCGGAGTCCCGCTGTTGTTGATCGCTGGACTCGGGCAGCAGAAGCACGAATGGCACGACGGTCTGGTGGCCTTGCTGGCCGAGCGCGGTTACGACGTGGTGCGCTTCGACAATCGCGATGTCGGCCGCTCCACGCACGCGCGCTTCCGGCCGCCGGGGCCGGTGGACATGCTCCGCAGGCGCTGGGACCCACAGCAATACGATCTCGGCGACATGGGCCTGGACACGCTCGGACTGCTCGACGCACTCGGCTGGGACACCGCGCACCTGGTCGGCATGTCGATGGGCGGCATGATCGCGCAGACCGTCGCGGCCCGGTATCCGTCGCGCGTCTCCTCGCTGACGTCGATCTTCTCCACCACGGGTGCGGCTCGCGTGGGTCGGCCCGCGCTCTCGACCTGGGCGCGCATGTTCGGCAAGCCCGCGAGCACCCGCGACGAGCACACCGACGCCGCGGTCAAGATGTACCGGCACATCGGCTCGGCCGGATATCCGTTCGACGAGAACAGGGTTCGCGCGACCGCCGGGACCACCTGGGATCGCGATCCGCGCCCGGCGGCCGGTGTCGGCAGGCAGCTGGCCGGAATCATGAAGTCGGGGGACCGCACGGCGGAGGTGCGCACCATCACCGCGCCCACCCTGGTGCTGCACGGCGACCGCGACCGCATGGTGAATCCGACCGGCGGGGAGGTCACCGCGGCGGCCGTGCCCGGCGCGCGCCGCCACACCCTGCCCGGCATGGGTCACGATCTGCCGGAGGCGCTCTGGCCCACCCTCGCCGACCTCATCGACACCCACATCCGCACCGTCGAATCCAGGAGTTCCGATGCCCCGAACCTCTAGGCCCTTGTCCGGCCGTCCGGTCATGATCACCGGTGCGGCGTCGGGAATCGGGCGGGGCCTGGCCGAATTGCTTTCCCGCCGTGGATCGCCCGTCGCCCTCGCCGATATCGACGCCGACGGGCTGAAGCAGACAGCCGCCTCCCTGCACGGCCCGGTGCTGACCCGGGTGCTGGATGTCAGCGACGCCGCCGAACAGCTGGCCTTCGCCGACGAGGTGCGCGAATGGCTGCCCGCTCCGCTGGCCGCGGTGTTCAACAATGCCGGTGTGGCGGTGTCGTCCTCGGTGCTCGACGCGGTGCCGCAGGACGACGAATGGTTGCGGCGCATCAACTTCGACGGCGTGGTGAACGGGACGCGGGCGTTCCTGCCGATCCTGGTCGCGCAGGGCAGCGGCGCGATCGTGAACACCTCCAGCGTGTACGGACTGGCGGGGATGCCGTACCAGAGTGCCTACTGTGCCGCGAAATTCGCGGTGCGCGGCTTCACCGACGCACTGCGGCAGGAACTTCGGGGCACCGGAGTCTCCGCGGTGACCGTGCACCCGGGCGGCATCAAGACCAATATCGCCCGCAACGGGCGGGTGCGCAAGGATCCCGAGGGCCGGGGCCGCACCCACGAGCAGATGGCCGACGAATTCGAAGCCATCGCCATGACCTCGCCGGAGAAGGCGGCCGAAATCATCTGCCGCGGAGTCGAGAACGGCAAGGCGCGGATTCTGGTCGGGCCGGACGCCTACCTGTTCGACATTCTGACGCGGGTCAGCCCGACCCACTATTTCGACATAGTGTCGGTCGTGATGGGCGCGGCACGCGGCCGGGCCGTGAAGGGAGCGCGGCGATGACCGACCACGTGAACGTGCTGATCGTCGGGGCCGGACTCTCGGGAATCGGTGCGGCATACCATCTCCAGGACGCGTTCCCCAACCGCAGCTACGCCATCCTCGAGGCGCGCGAGGCGATGGGCGGCACCTGGGATCTGTTCCGGTATCCCGGGGTGCGGTCGGACTCCGATATGCACACCCTCGGTTACCGGTTCCGGCCGTGGGTCGCGGCCGAGGCCATCGCCGACGGGCCCGCCATTCTCGACTACATCCGCGATACCGCCGCCGAGGCGGGCATCGATCGTCGAATCCGCTACGGGCACAAGGTGATCGGGGCCTCCTGGTCGTCGGAGGACGCGCGCTGGACAGTGGGTTACACCCACGACGGCGCGACCTCGACGATCACCTGCGATTTCCTCTACCTGTGCGGCGGGTATTACCGCTACGACGAGGGCTACACACCGGAGTTCGCCGGAATCGAGGACTTCGCCGGGCAGCTCGTGCACCCGCAGCACTGGCCCGCCGAACTCGACTACGCCGGAAAGCGTGTCGTGGTGATCGGCAGCGGCGCGACCGCGGTCACCCTGGTCCCGGCCATGGCCGACACCGCCGCGCAGGTGACCATGCTGCAACGCTCGCCCACCTACATCCTGTCGGTGCCGACCGTCGACGGCATCGCCACCAAGCTGCGCGAGAAGCTCGGCAACCGCCGCGCCTACACCGTCACCCGGTGGAAGAACGTGCTCGTCAGCACGCTCATCTATCAGCTCAGTCAGCGGCGGCCGCGGATGATGCGGAAGTTCTTCCGCAATCTGGCGATCAAGCAGCTGCCCGAGGGCTACGACGTCGACACGCATTTCAAACCGACCTACAACCCGTGGGATCAGCGGCTGTGCCTGGTGCCGGACGGGGACCTGTTCCGGGCCATCAGCGCGGGCAAGGCGGCGGTGGTGACCGATCGCATCGAGCGGTTCACCGCCGACGGGATCCGGCTGGAGTCGGGTGCGGAACTGCCCGCCGACATCGTGGTGACCGCGACCGGGCTGGATCTGCTGGCGCTGGGCGGGGTCGCGCTCACCGTCGACGGCCGGGAGGTCGCGCCGCCGGACACCATGGCCTACAAGGGCATGATGCTGTCGGGCGTCCCCAATCTCGCCTTCACCATCGGCTACACCAACGCCTCCTGGACGCTCAAGGCCGACCTGGTCGCCGAGTTCGTGTGCCGGTTGTTGCGGCACATGGACTCTCGCGGCTACGACCTGGCCACACCGTGGCCGGACCCGAGCATCACCGGCGGGCCGCTGCTGGACTTCCAGGCGGGCTATGTGCTGCGCGCCATGGATCGCTTCCCCAAGGCCGGATCGCGGGCCCCGTGGCGGCTCGGCATGAACTACGCGCAGGACGTGATCACCTTGCGGCACGGGCGAATCGAGGACGGCACCATCCGCTTCGGCCGCCGCGGCGCGCACACCGCGCCCGCGCCGACCGCCGACCCCGAACAAGCCACCGCCTGACCGGGCACCCGCCGAGCCGCGGCGAGTCCTACCCGACACGCCGCGGCGCGTCCGGAGACCCGCCGCGGCTTTCCAGAAGATCCGAGAAACTACGCTGATGCTCGTGACCCGTGCCGAACCCACCGCCAGGGCCGACGCCGAATCCGCCGCCGACTCGGGATTCCAGCGGCGACTGCTCGACGCCATGGCCGTCGCGGTCCGTGAGCGCGGATACAAGGACACCACCGTCGCCGATGTGGTGCGGCTGGCCCGCACCTCGCGGCGCACCTTCTACGAGCACTTCGCCGACAAGCAGGACTGTTTCGTGGCGCTGCTGACCGAGCGCAACAACGACACCATCCAGCAGATCTACGCCGCCGTCGACGTCACCGCGCCCTGGGATGTCCAGGTGCATCAGGCGATCGAGTCGTGGATCGGGGCCTCACGCGAGGACACCTCCATCACGCTGGCCTGGATCCGCGACACCCCGGCGCTGGGGGAGCGGGCCCGGCAGCTGCATCGCGACGCCGCCGAGGCGTTCATCGCCCTGATCCAGAACCTCACGGCCACACCGGAATTCCAGTCCGCGGGCCTGCATCCCCCGAACCGCCAGATGGCGACCATCCTCTACGGCGGCTTCCGCGAACTCATCGCCTCCACCGTGGAGGACGGACGCGACATCACCGAAATCATCGGCGTGGCAGTCGAAACCGCCCTGGCACTGGTCGGCCCCCGCTACCGCGCCTAGGGCCGTTCGGGCGGCAATGTCGCCGGAAGACCGAACGTTTCGAACACCGTGCTCTGGAGGAACACGAATATCCGCGCGATGCCGCCGGGTGCGGGCGTGAGCACGTGGAACGCGTGCGCATGGTACGAACCGTCGTCCTGACGCATGTACAACGCCGCGGCGGGTTGGCCGTTGGCGACGGCGCCGATCACCCGGAACAGACCGGGGCCCGCTTGGAACGGCGGTGTGAAGAAGGCGACCACGACGGCCCGGCCGGAGAACCAGGCCGCCACCGGCGGCATCTCCAGGGACGCGTCGGCCAGCAATATTCGCTGTAACCGCGGAATGTCGGAGGTCGCGAAGGCGGCCATGTATTCCTCGAGCGCGTGCTGCTGATCGGGTTCGAGGGTGTCGCTGACGGTGTGCTCGGAAGGCGCGGCTGCGGCCAGCTTGTCCCTGGCGCGTTGCAGCAGACCATTGGCCGCCGCGAGGCTGATGTCGAGCAGCCCCGCGACCTCGGACGCTCGAAACGCCAGCACGTCGCGCAGCAGAAGCACCGCGCGCTGCCGGGGCGGCAGATGCTGAAGCGCTGCCACGAACGCCAGCCGTATGCTCTGCCACTGCGCGACGGTGTCCGCGGGATCCGAGGATTCCGATGCCGGGCCGAGAGCGGTCGGAATCGGTTCCAGCCACGCGATATCCTGCCGTTCACGCATCTGGTCGCCGGTGGGATCCTGCACCGGATTGCCCAAACCCGATGGCAGCCAACGCCGATGGCCCTTCTCCAGCTCCCGCAACGCGGCATTGGTGGCGATCCGGTAGAGCCAATGCCGAAGCTGGGACCGGCCCTCGAAGTCATCGAACGAGCGCCATGCCCGCAGATACGTCTCCTGCACGGCGTCTTCCGCGTCCTGCACCGAGCCGAGCATGCGATAGCAATGCACCAGCAGCTCCCGGCGGTACGGCGCGAACCGGAGTGCGAACTCCTCGCCGTCGATCGGCATGACCACGCTCTTCTCTGCCCAGCGGTGAGTTTTCGGGATCGCTCGGATCACTACATCGAACACCCTATCGAGGGTGTCAACGAATGGGAGAAGACAATGCGTAAGGTCATCGCGGCTTTCAAGATCTCGGCCGATGGGAAGTACGGGGGTCCGGACGGATACGCCGACTGGGTGGTCAGCTGGCCGGAGGACTTCGGTCCGTGGCTGACCACGCAGGTCGACGCGTGTGTGCTCGGCGCGGAGTTCTATCCGCTGTACGAGCAGTACTGGTCGCGAGTCGAGGCCGCGCCCAACGAGATTCACCCGTTCAGCGGGCGG
>NZ_JBSGBY010000180.1:0-13508 GCF_053601505.1 Nocardia sp. NPDC004722 | reverse complement strand
GTGCTGGTCATCGCCATCTCGGTGGGCGCGGTGGTGCTCAGCAGCGGTAGCTCGAAACACGATGCCGCCACGACGACCACGGTCACCACACCGCTCACCACGACCACCGCGCCGCCGACCACCACGACCGCGGCCTTCGACAAGAGCACCCTCAACCAGCAGGCCACCGACAAGACGCCCTTCACCGCCGACGCGCTGCTGCCGTCCACCTTCACCGACAGCAAGGGCGTGGTGTTCAGCCGCACCTCCTCCGGCGCGAAGGACTGCATCGCCAGCAATATGTCGCAGAACGTGAAAACCGCACTGCAGAACAACAAGTGCCAGCAGATGATGACCGGCGTCTACTTCAACCCCGACCAGACCATCCTGCTGTCCGTCGAGGTCTTCACCTTCGCGTCGGACACCGACGCCAGCTCCGTCTACACCGGCCTCAAGGGCGCCAACCAAACCTGGGACATCTGGTGCCCCACCGAGGGAGTCGGCAGCTCCGTCTGCAAGGCCAACCTCGACACCATGTTCGCCGCCACCTACGCCAGCTGGGGCCGCCAGCAATACCGCTACCTCTACGAGTCCTACGCCCTCTACGTCAACCTGGCCCAAGACTCCTCCCTCGAACCCAACCTCGACGCCCCCGCCCACACCATCATCAACAACGTCGGCCCCGACAACTACTGGAAGTAACCGCTCATGGTGCCCTTCTCGCATGTGGTGGCGTTTGGGGTGGCGGCGGGGGTGTTGATTGTGATTCCGGGGCCCATTGTGATGTTCGCGGTGGGGCGGGCGTTGGTGTTGGGGCGGCGGGCGGCGGTGATGTCGGTGGTGGGGACCGGGTTGGGGACGACGGTGTGTTTGGTGGGGGCCGCGGCGGGGTTGGGGGCGTTGTTGATGGCTTGGGCGGCGTTGTTTTTGGCGGTGAAGGTCGCGGGGGCCTGTTATTTGATCTTCTTGGGGGCTATGGCGATTCGGGAGCGGCGGAAGTTGTCGGAGGCGCTGCGGAGGCCGGTGCCCGCGGACGCGGGGCGGCGGGTGGTGCGGCAGGGGTTTCTGGTGGGGGTGACGAATCCGAAGACGGTGGTGTTCTTCGCGGCGGTGTTGCCGCAGTTCGCGGTGCCGTCGGCGGGGTGGCTGCCGGTGCAGTTCCTGGTCTTGGGGGCGATTTTCCCGGTGTTGCAGGTGCTTTCGGATGTGGTGTGGGCGGTGGGGGCGGCCTCGGCGCGGGCCTGGTTCGCGCGGTCGCCGCGGCGGGTGGAGGCGGTGGGGGCCACCGGCGGGGTGATGATCATGGGAGTCGGTGCGGGCGTGGCCTTTTCGGGCAACGGCTGAGCCCTTCTCGGGCAATGGCTGAGCGCTTTTCGGACGATGCCCGAGACCAGCTGGTACGCAATAGCGTTGGGCCGGTACCCGAGGGTTCGGGTGCCGGCCCAACTGTTCTCCGGGTGAGGGATCAGGTCCCCGAAGTCTCAGCGGCCGCCGGTGGTTTCCACACCCGCGGTGGCGGCCAATAGCGGGCGGGCGTGGGCATCGTCGGTGGCCTGGATGAGGCCGGCCGCCAGCAGGTACGCGGCGGCCATCTCGACGGCCGAATCCCGCAGGGCGGTCAGGGCTTCGGTGAGCTGGTGGCCCTTGTGTTCGAAACCGCGGCGGAGTTGGTGCGCGGAATCGAAGTCGCCGAAGCCGGTGAGGGCGTGGGTGTCGTGGCTGCCGGCGATCTGCGGATCCAGGGCGTCGGCGAATCGCAGGAAGTTCGCGGCGCACTTGCGCGCGGTGTCGACCTCCAGGCGGAAGTCGCCGTCGCGCGCCCGGCGGTAGAGCTCGGTGGCCGAGGCCTCGCCCGTGTTCATGATCGAACTCCGTCCCTCACGCGATGTGCCGAATAGACGAACCCCGAAATGCGCTCGCGCAATTGTGAAAAAGACACAGTGCGAATGAGCTTCGGGCGCTCCGTGACAAAAAGCTCAGGGCGGGCGTGCCGCGCCAGTCGACCACGCGGCACGCCGGGCGGGGCGCCCCGTTGCGCCCGCCGTCTTGGGCGGGCGACGTCGTGCGGTTCGAGCAGAGCTATTGGTCCGATAGCGTTACTCGGCTGACGTCACCGCTGACGATCAACGATTCGGTAGCAATACATTAATTGTGTCAATGCATTTGGAATCATTGTTCTGGTAAACGGCGGCGGCCACCGGCCACGTCGATTACGAGATCAGTGTAGCCGTCAACCAGTTCAGCGAGATGGTACCAGTGTTTATGGGTGTTATCACTGGCCGCGCCCTCGTGATCGATCACCTGATTGGCTTCCACCCAGCTCCGGGCCATGCGGTCCACGACCGCGCCCAGGCTCTCGGTGTGCAGCGTGGCGCCGTTGCGGTGTTGGGGCAGTTCCTGTTCCACCCAATCGTTGATATCGTCAACGAGTTCTTCGCGGCGACAGTCGATCTCACCCACCATCACGGGATCCCGCAGTTGGCCACGACGTTCGTGCAGTTCGGCGAGAGCATGCGCCGATCGCAACAAAACTCGATCTTGAAATCGCCTCCCCTGGAAGGCACAGAGCAATTGCGGAGCGGTCGGTAGAACTCCGGCTATGGACATGGTCATCGCGACTCCCCATACACACCCGACAGCATCACTAATCGCACCAACATGATTGGTCTCCGGATTCAGCTATACCGGTCATCGGATCGGCCGTACACGAATAGGCTAGCTGGATCATGCTCTTACAAATGCAAGAACGCAATACTGCGTTCTTGCTTGTGCGACAGGCGAAAGGGTTGTCATGGCAGGCAAGCGAACCGTGCTTACCGTCCGTTTGCGGCGGCTCGCCGCGATGCTGCACGAGATGCGCGAGCACGCGCAGCTCAGCAAAGAGGTGGTCAGCGCCAAGACCGGCATCAACGTCACCACGCTGTACCGCATCGAGACCGCTCAGGCCAGGCCACAGCGCCGCACCCTGACGGCCATGCTGGATCTCTACGGCATCGGCGAGCCGCAACGTTCAGATGCCTTGCAGTTGCTGGTGGATGCGCTCCGCCCCGGCATGGCGCGCTCCTTCGAGGACGCCGTGTCGGAGGTCTACGGCGCGTACATCAACTTCGAGGCGGAGGCACTCTCGGCGCGATTCTTCCAGTCCACCTACGTCCCCGGGCTGTTACAGACCGAGGCGTACGCGCTCGCGGTCTACCAGACCACCATGCCCAAGGTCTCGGATCAGGTTATCGAGCAACGCATTCGGGCCCGGCAGGAGCGCTCCAAGGTGCTCACCAAGGACGATCCGCTGGAGCTGTGGATGGTGCTCGACGAGGCCGTGGTGCGCCGCGTGGTGGGCGGCCCGGAGGTGATGAGCCAGCAGTTCAGTCAGCTGCTGTGGCACACCGAGAAGCGCAATGTGATCCTGCAGATCCTGCCCTTCGACGCCGGCGCGCACCCGGGCATGCTGGGCTCGTTCACGCTGCTCGACTTCCCGGATCCCGCGGATCCGGAACTGGTGTACGTGGAGGGCATCGCCAGTGACGAGTTGATCGAGGGCCACCCGGAGGTCCGCCGCTACGGCGTCATGTTCGATCAGCTGCGCGCCATGGCGCTGAGCCCCCGCGACTCCATCACCATGATCCAGGAGACCATGGCCGAGCTGGACAAATCGAGCGGAGAGAAATCATGATCGGGCACCGGACCTGATCTTCCACCCACCCCAGGGTGGGTGCGCCCGCACCCTCGGAGCGGAATTCGGCAGCACTGTGGTCGCTATCGACCGCGGCACGCGGCGGCGAGAGTGGATACATACCGAACGCCACCGCAAGCGCCCCCTCCGAGAGGATGATGTTCGATGTGCAAGCCGGTCGAATCGCCCGCCACCGCCGTGGTGACCGCCGCCGATCCCGAGCCGCGTCAGACGGAACTGGATCGCTGGAGCAATCGAGTGGCGCGCATGCTGCTGGCCCGCGGAGCCCGCCCGGGCGTCCGCATCGCGATCGTCGAGGTCCCGCGGACCGAGAGCGAGGTAGCCCGGCTGGCCATCGCCAAGACGGGTGCCACCGCGCTGCCGCTGACCACCGAAACCACGCTCGCCCGAGCGGATTTCGGGATCACGACGAAGGCAGGACGCGACCTGATCACCGATCCGGCCCGCTGGCTGGTGCTCGACGATCGCTCCACGCTGGTGGGCTACCTCACCGGCTCCGACGCACCGATCACCGAGGCGGAGCTGCTGTTGGCGCGCAAGGCTTCCTGAGCCGCGGCAGCGCTCCGGCCGGTCACAGAACCGTCATAGACCGCAGATTGTCATAACTTATGGCTTCCAGCTTCGCCGTGTCCGGATCCCCCGCCACCGAGTCCTCGTCGGCCTTCACCCTGTCCGCAGCGCAGCGCGGCATCTGGTTCGCCCAGCAGCTGGCCGGTGACACCCCCTTCTCGATCGCCCAATACGTCGAGTTCGACGGCGATGTCGACGTGCACGCGCTCGCCGACGCCGCGCGGCGCGCCGGACGCGAGTTCGGCACCGGCTATCTGCGACTCATCGAAATCGACGAGCTGCCATGGCAACTCGTGGACACCAGCCTCGACGACGCCATCGAGACCGTCGACCTCAGCGGCGCGCCCGATCCGGCCGCCGCCGCCCGGGCCTGGATGCGCGCCGAATACACCGCGCCCCTGGATCTCACCCGAGACCGCCTGTGCAAGGTCGCCATGCTGCGGCTGGCCCCCGGCCACTACTACTGGTATTCGCGCTTCCACCACATCCTGCTCGACGGCGTCGGTGCGCTCACCATGTTGCAGCGCACCTCCGAGATCTACAACGCCACCGTCACCGGCGGCGACGTACCCGAGGGCAAGGCCGAGCCGTTGCGGCGCATCGTGGAAGCCGATGCCGCGTACCGGGATTCGGACAAGCTGGCCGCGGACCGCGACTACTGGCGCACCCATCTGACCGACATGCCCGAACCGGTCACACTGGGCAGACGTACCGGCGCGGTCGACGCGCACCCCCGGCTGCTCAGCGGCGCGCTGCCGGAATCCACGGCGGCACTGCTGGATTCGCTGACCGCCACGCTGTCCACCAGTCCGGCCCCGGTGGTGGTGGCCGCGTTCGCCGCGTTCGTGGCGGCCATGACCGGCGCGGGCGAGATCGTGTTGAGCCTGCCGGTGTCCGGCCGCACCACCGCCACGTTGCGCCGCTCCGGCGGCATGGTCGCCAATGTCGTTCCGCTGCGCCTGCGTCCGTCGCCGACCGCCACCGTCGGCGATCTGATCCGCGCCACCCAGGGCGAGCTCACCGCGGCGCTGCGCCGACAGCGGTACCGGCAGGAGGACATCATCCGCGACCTGGGCTGGGCGATGGACGAGGTCGCCGGGTTCGGTCCGACGGTCAACCTCATGCTCGCCGACACCCGCATCCGGCTCGGCGGCGTCACCGGGCAACTGCACGTGCTGACCTCGGGACTCATCGACGATCTGTTCGTCAATGTCTATCCCGGGGTGGGCGGGGAACGCACCCACATCGACTTCCAGGCCAATCCGAATCGCTACGGCGACACCGAACTCGCCGCCCTGCACGCCCGCTTCCTGGCCTTCCTGCACCGGTTCCTGGCCGGGGGCGTCGAGCATCGACTGACCGCGATCAACGCCCTGCTCGACGGGGAGCACGCCGAACTCGCGCCCGCGCGGGGCCGCGCCGGCACCCGGGCGCGCACGCTGCCGGAGATCCTCGCCGCCGGAGCCGAACGCGCGCCCGCGGCCATCGCCCTGCGGGCGGACGGCACCGCCTACACCTATCGCGAACTCACCGAGCAGGCGCACCGGCTGGCCCGGGTGCTGATCGCCGCGGGCGCGGGACCCGAACGCGCCGTGGCGATCTCGATCCCGCGCTCGGCGGAGTCGGTGCTGGCCATGTGCGCGGTGGCCTACACCGGGGCGGCGTTCGTGCCCGTCGACCCGACCTATCCGACCGACCGCATCGAGCACATGATCGCCGACAGCGGCGTGGTGGCGGGCGTGACCGTGGCGGGTTCGCGCGCCGCGCTGCCGGACCGGGTCGACTGGCTGGTGCTCGACGTTCCCGAGACCGAGAACCGGCTGGCCGCAATGGATTCCGGCCCGATCGGCGACGGCGAGCGGCAGGCGCCCGTGCGCCTGGACCAGGTCGCCTACCTGATCTACACGTCCGGTTCGACCGGTCTGCCCAAGGGCGTCGCGGTCACCCATCGCGGTCTCGACGATCTGGCCACCGGGTCCGGGGCGGCGTTCGGGGTCGCCGCGGACGCGGTGGTGGCGCACGCGGTCTCGCCGAGCTTCGACATCTCCATCGAGGAACTCCTCGTCGCCTTCGCCGTGGGTGCGACGGTGGCGGTGGTGCCGCCGACCGCGTACGCCGGTGACGAACTGGCGCGGGTGCTGCGCACGCTGGAGGTGACCCATCTGAATGTGACTCCGGCCGTGGCGGGTTCGCTGGAGCCGGAGACGCTGCCGCGACTGCGCACGGTGGTGGTCGGCGGCGACTCCTGCCCGCCGGAGCTGCCGGTCAGATGGGCCGGGCGCGGCGTCCTCAACGGCTACGGCCCGACCGAGACCACCGTCACCGCCACCCTCAGCGCCCCATTGGGTCCGGGCGATCCGATCACCATCGGCGCGCCCGCCCGGGGCGTGTCGGCGATCGTGCTGGATCCGTGGCTGCGGCCGGTGCCGCCGGGCGTCGTCGGCGAGCTGTATCTGAGCGGCAACGGGGTGGCGCGCGGCTACCACCAGCGCCTCGGGCTGACCGCGGGACGCTTCGTGGCCGACCCGTTCGGCACGGGAATCCGCATGTACCGCACCGGCGATCTGGTGCGCTGGCGGCGGCGCAACGGTCGCTGGGAACTGGAATACCTCGGGCGCGGCGACACCCAGGTGAAGGTGCGCGGGTTCCGCATCGAACTCGGTGAGGTGGACGCCGCGGTGGCGCGGCATCCGGGCGTCGAGATGGCGATCACGGTGGGCGCGACCACCCCGGGCGGGGCGACCGCGCTGGTGGCGTACGTGCTGGCGACCACGCCGATCGACCCCGAGGACGTGAAAGCCACCGTGGCGCAGCAGCTTCCGGCGCACATGGTGCCGTCGGTGGTGATGGTGCTGGACACCCTGCCGCTGACGCCCGCGGGCAAGGTGGACCGTCGCGCGCTGCCCCGGCCCGACTTCAGCAGCCGCGCCCGGGCGGGGCGCGCGCCCGCGACCGAGCGGGAACACGCGCTCGCCGAGGTGTTCGCGGCCGTGCTCGGCGTGGAATCCGTGGCGGCGGACGACAATTTCTTCGCCCTCGGCGGGGACAGCATCGTCGCCATCCAGCTGGTGGCCCGGGCCAAGGCGGCCGGGCTCGGGCTGCGCGCCCGGGATGTGTTCGAGCACAAGACAGTTGCCGCCCTGGCCGCCGTCGCCACCGAGGTGACCGGTCCGGCGATCGAGGAACTGCCCGGCGGCGCGGTCGGCCCGGTGGCGCTCACCCCGATCGTGCATACCATGCTCGAACAGGGTGACACCTGGCCCCGATTCGCTCAGGCCGTGCTGATCCCGCTGCCGCGCGAGATCGACGCGGCCCGGCTCACGCCCGCCGTGCAGGCGCTGCTGGATCGCCACGATCTGCTGCGCAGCACCCTCACCCGCTCGGCCGACGGCACCCAGCCGTGGCAGTGGCAGGTCGGCTCGCCCGGCACGGTCGAGGCCGGTGCGCTCATCGAGACCGTCACCGCCGCCGCCGACAGCGACGGCGAGGACGAATTGCAGCGTGCGGCGGATCTTCTCGATCCCTCGGCCGGGATCGTGGCCCGCTTCGTGCTCATCGATCGCGCGGACGCGCTGCCGCTGCTGTGGGTGGTGCTGCACCATCTGGTCACCGACGGCGTGTCCTGGCGCATCCTGCTGCCGGACCTGGCCACCGCGTGGGCGGGCGGCGCCCTCGCCCCGGTCGGCACCTCCTTCCGGCGCTGGGCGCACGGGCAGGTCGAGCAGACACCCGCGCGGATCACCGAAATCCCTTACTGGCGAAAGGTTCTCACCACCGCGGACACCCGGCTGGGTACCCGGGCGCTGGATCCGGCGCTCGACACGGTGCTCACCCAGGGGCAGTTGCGCACCCTCGTCGACGCCGACACCATCGCGGCCGCGCAGGACTATATTCCGGCCCGCTTCCACTGCGGGATCGACGACGCCCTGCTCACCGCGCTGGCCCTGGCCGTCGGGCGGCTGCGCGGCACCCGGCGCACCCTGCTCACGGTGGAGGGGCACGGGCGGGAGGAGTCGATCCTGCCCGGGGCCGACATCTCGCGCACCATCGGCTGGTTCACCAGCCTGTTCCCGGTCGCGCTCGACCTCGGCGAAATCGATCTGGAGGACGCCTTCCACGGCGGACCGGCCGCGGGCGCGGCGCTCAAGGCGGTGAAGGAACAGCTGCGGGCCATCCCCGACAAGGGGGTGGGCTTCGGCATGCTGCGTCACCTCGATCCCGGCACCGCCGCCGAGTTCGCGGGCGCGCCGCTGCCGCAGCTCAGCTTCAACTATCTCGGGCGGACCGGCGCGGGGGTCGAGCATCCCGGAGGAGCCGAAACCCCGTGGGTGCCGGTGCGATTCGCCGCCACCCAGGACGACGCGGCGCCGTTGGAGGCCGTCGTCGACATCAACGCCTTCCACACCGCCGCCGGGCTGGAGGTGACCTGGGCCTACGCGTCGCGGGTGCTGAGCTCCAAGCAGGTGCGCGAGCTGGCGCAGCTGTGGGGGCGCGCGGTCACCGCGCTGGTCAGCCACGCCCGGCACGCCGGGGCGGGCGGGCACACCCCGTCCGACTTCCCACTGGTTCCGGTGTCGCAGCGGCAGATCCAGAGCTGGGAACGCGAATATCCGAGCCTCACCGACGTGTGGCCGCTCTCGCCGTTGCAGTACGGGCTGCTCTTCCACGCCCGCTACGACACCGATACCGCCGACGGCTACACCGTGCAGACGCGGCTGTCACTGGCCGGGCGGGTCGACGCCAACCGGTTGCGGGCGGCCGCCGCGGCGCTGCTGGAACGGCACGAGGTCTTGCGGGTGGCGTATGTCGAGACCACCGACGGGCCCCGTCAGCTCGTCCTCGGCGAGGCCGAGATCCCCTGGCAGGAAATCGATCTCACCACCATCCTCGAACCCGCCGAACGGCAGCGGGAGCTCAACCGGCTGCTCGCGGTGGACGCGGGCACCCGCTTCGACCTGGCCCGGCCGCCGCTGCTGCGCTTCAGCCTGGTGCGCACCGGCACCGAGGCGTACACGCTGCTGATGACCAATCACCATCTGGCGCTGGACGGCTGGTCGACGCCGCTGGTGGTGCGCGAGCTGCTGGCCGGGTATCTCGCCGCGGTCACCGGGCACGAGATTCCCCGCACGCCCGCGCACTCGTATCGCGAATTCCTGACCTGGCTGGGCGAACAGGACGAGCAGGCGGCGCTCGCGGTGTGGACCGAGGCGCTGGCCGGGGTCGACTCCCCCACCCGCGCGGTGCCCACGCTCGCCGGCATCACCTCCACCGAATCCGGCATGGTGTCGGTCGATTTCGACAGCGTCCGGCTGGCGCGGCTGACCGCGACCGTGCGGGCGGCCGGGGCCACCGTGAACACGGCGGTGCAGGCCGGATGGGCGCTGCTGCTGGCCATGCTCACCGGACGCACCGACGTGGTGTTCGGCGGCACGGTCTCCGGGCGGCCGCCACAGCTGGCCGGGGTCGAAGAGATGGTCGGGCTGTTCATCAACACGCTGCCGGTGCGGGTGCGGCTGGATCCCGGCGAACGCGTGAGCGAGCTGCTGGCGCGGGTGCAGGGCGAACAGGCGCGGCTGCTCGACCATCAACAGGTGGGGCTGGCCGCCATCCACCGGGCGGTCGGGCTGCCCGAACTCTTCGACACCCTCACCGTGTTCGAGTCCTACCCCATCGACCGCGAAACCCTCTCGCGCGCACTGGATATCGCGGGCATGCGGATCCTCGACGTGTCCGGCACCGACGCCACCCCGTACCCGCTCAACCTCATGGTGATCCCGCAACGCGCCGCCGACGGCGGCGAAAGCCTGTGCCTCACCGTCAAATTCATGGCCGACGAACTGCCCGAGGCGGCGGCGCGACGGCTGCTGGACCGGTTCGTGCTGCTGCTCGACCAGATCGCCGAGCATCCCGGGTGGCGCACCGCGCAACTGCAGCACTGCGATCCGCTCGAACGCGCGCAACTGCTGCCCGTGCGCGGCGGCGAACCCACCCCGCTGCGTACGCTGCCCGACATCCTCGCCGCCGGGGCGCGCGCCAATCCGGAGGGCATCGCGGTCAGCTCCGGGGCGCTCAGCATGACCTACCGGGATCTCGACAGCTGGTCCAACCGGTTCGCGCGGGTGCTGTTGCGGCGCGGCGTCGGTCGCGAGACCTTCGTGGTGCTGGCGCTGACCCGGTCGGTGGAATCGGTGGTCGCGGTGTGGGCGCTGGCCAAGACCGGGGCGGCGTTCCTGCCGCTGGACCCCAACTATCCGGTCGAGCGCATCGAGCACATTCTCACCGACTCGCGCGCACCCATCGGGGTGACCGTCAGCGAGGTGGGCGACAGCCTACCCGGCAGCATCGACTGGCTGCTGCTCGACGACCTCAACACCATCCGCCGCGTCATGACGCTGTCGGACGCGCACATCACCGACGCCGAACGCGGCGGGCCCATCAACCTGGCCCAGACCGCGTATCTCATCTACACCTCCGGGTCCACCGGCAAGCCCAAGGCCGTGCTGCTGAGCCATCGCGGACTGGCGAATCTCGTGGCCTCCCAGCAGAGTCTGCTCGATCTCGACGAGACCACCAGCGCCCTGCAAGTGGCCTCTCCCAGCTTCGACGCCTCGGTGCACGAACTGCTCATGGCGCACGGCGCGGGCGGGCGGCTGGTCATCTCCCCGCCCGAGGTGTACGGCGGCAGCGCGCTCGAGGAACTGCTGCGCACCGAGAACGTCACCCACGCGGTCATCACGCCGTCGGTGCTGGCCACCATGAATCCCGAAGGGCTGAGCGAACTCTCGTGCCTGTCGGTGGCCGGGGAAGCCGCCGGGGCGGAACTGGTGGCCGCCTGGTCGGCCGGGCGGCGCATGGTGAACCTGTACGGGCCCACCGAATTCAGCGTGTGGGCGACCGGGCCGGGGGAACTGCGGCCCGGGGAACCGATCACCATCGGCGCGCCCATTCGCGGCGCGGCCGCGCTCGTGCTCGACACCTGGTTGCGGCCGGTGCCGCTCGGCGTGACCGGGGAGCTGTATCTGGCCGGGCCCGCGTTGGCGCGCGGCTACTTCAACCGATTCGGGCTCACCGCTGCGCGTTTCGTCGCCAACCCGTATACCCAGGCGGGCGCGCGCATGTACCGCACCGGCGACATGGTGCGCTGGGTGGAGGTCAAGACGCCCGACGGGGCGCAGCTGGAGCTGGAATACCTGGGGCGCAGCGACTTCCAGGTCAAGATCCGCGGTCTGCGCATCGAACTCGGCGAGATCGACGCCGTGCTCGCCGCCGACGACGAGGTCGACTACGCCGCCACGCTCGGCTGCCCCGGCCCTGCCGGACAGACGGTGCTGGTGTCTTACGTCGTGGCCGCGCCCGGCCGCACCCTGGACACCGAACTGCTGCGCACCCGCATCGCCGCCGCCCTGCCCGGCTACATGGTGCCCAGCTACCTCATCCAACTCGACGACGTGCCGCTCACCCCGGTCGGCAAACTCGACCGCAACGCCTTGCCCGCACCGGATTTCGCCACCCTCGACCAGCGCTACCTGGCCCCCCGCACCCCCGTCGAGACCGCCGTCGCCAAGGTCTTCGCCGACGTCCTCGAAACCGACCGCGTCAGCATCGACCGCTCCTTCTTCGAACTCGGCGGCAACTCCCTGACCGCCACCCGCGTCGTGGCCCGCGTCAACGCCGCCCTCGGCGCGACCGTCGCCCTCCGCGACCTCTTCGACGCCCCCACCGTCGCCCAACTCTCCGCCCGCGTCGTCCCCGGCACCGAAATCCCCGGCCTCCCCACCCTGTCCGCCCGCATCCGCCCCGACCGCATCCCGCTCTCGCCCGCCCAACAACGCATGTGGGTCCTCAACCGCCTGGACCCCGACTCCGCCGCCTACAACATCACCGCCGCCCTGCGATTGACCGGCGACCTGGATGTCGAGGCCCTGCATGCCGCCGTCGCCGACGTGGTGCGGAGGCACGAGACCCTGCGAACCATCTACCCCGCCGACGCGGACGGCCCCCGCCAGGTGGTACTCAACGCCGACGCCGCCACCCCAGAATTCGAGACAGGCGACACCGAAGACGGTGCGCCGCTGCGCAAACGGATAGCCGAACTGACCGGCACCGGCTTCGACCTGACGCGCGAATCGCCGATGCGCGTCGGCCTGCTCCGCGTGATCCCTCCCGCCATGACGGCGGCTGGGGCCACTGCTGCCTCGACAACCCACGTCGTTGTGCTGGTGGTGCACCACATCAGCGCTGACGGGGCGTCCATGGCACCGCTGGCTACCGATCTGGTCGCGGCGTATCTGGCCCGCAGCACCGCCGCGGGCGATATCGGCGCGCGCAAGTCGGGAAACGACGCGGAGGCGGTCGCGGACCCGGCGGCAGCGCCAGAGCGGCCCGCCCTGCGGGTGCAATATGCCGATTACTCCCTCTGGCAGCGGGAGTTGCTGGGGGATGAGAAGGACTCGGAATCGCGGGCGGCACGGCAGATTCGGTACTGGGCCGAACAGCTCGCGGCGACGCCGGATGTGTTGGAGTTGCCGACCGATCGGCCGCGACCCGCCGTGCAGAGCATGCGGAGTGCGGATCTGGCGTTCCGGATCGACGGGGAATTGCATTCGGCACTCGCCGAATTGGCGGCGGCTACCGACACCAGTCTGTTCATGGTGTTGCATGCGGCACTGGCGGTGTTGCTGTCGCGGTTGGCGGGGACGCACGATGTGCTGATCGGGACCGCGGTGGCCGGGCGCGGGGAGGCGGCGCTGGACGAGCTGGTGGGGATGTTCGTCAATACGCTCGCGTTGCGGACGCCGGTGGATCCGGCCAAGGGGTTCGGGGAATTCCTGGGGCAGGTGCGGGCGACGGATCTGGATGCGTTCGCGCACGCCGAGGTGCCGTTCGAGCGGCTGGTGCAGGTGCTGGATCCGCCGCGGTCGACTGCGCAGCATCCGCTGTTCCAGGTGTCGCTGTCGCTGCAGAACTTCGCGCCGCCGAGCGTGGAGTTCCCGGAGCTGCGGGTGGAGGTCGAGCCGATCGAGCGGGATGCCTCGCAATTCGATCTCACCTTCGATCTGCGTGCGCCACTGCCGGGTACGGACGCGGCGGGACTGGACGGGACGCTCACCTTCGCGACCGATCTGTTCGACGAGGCCACCGCGGCGCGACTGGTGACCCGCTGGCAGCGGATCCTCACCGCGATCACCGCCGACCCCGGCGTGCGACTGTCCGACATCGACCTGCTCGACGCGGCCGAGCGGGCCGCACTGGTCCCGCTGCGCGG
>NZ_JBSGBY010000179.1:0-13584 GCF_053601505.1 Nocardia sp. NPDC004722 | reverse complement strand
GTTCTCCAGCCGCTTGTAGGCGGGCAGGATCTCGTCGTAGCTCCAGCCGGTGTTGCCCTCGGCGGCCCACGAGTCGAAGTTGGCCTTGTTGCCGCGCACGTAGAGCATGCCGTTGACCGAGCTGGAGCCGCCGAGCACCTTGCCGCGGGTCATCGGGATCAGGCGGTCGTTCGCGTGCTTCTGCGGGACCGAGTACTGCTTCCAGGTCACCAGCTTCTTGAGCTGGGGAACCGTGTGGACCATCGAGATCATGCCGGGGCGGGTGACCAGCTGGGTGTTGTCCTTGCGCCCGGCCTCCAGCAGGATCACGCTCGCGCCGCGCTGGGCGAGCCGACCGGCCAGCACCGCACCGGCGCTACCTGCGCCTACGACGACGTAGTCGGCCTCGTTCGCTGAGCCCGGGGAAGCGGTCATATCAGTTACCTCATCTTCGAGTGTGCCTGGCATCACTGTAGAACAAGTTCTAGTCTGCCGATCCGCTGGACGCAATGTCCAGTCGCGAGATCAACTGGCCGGAAACGCTGCCCCGCCGCAGGTCGGCGTGGTTCAATCGTTGTGAAACACGTTCCAATTTCGTGATCATAGTGGCACCATGCCCGAGGAGGAACAGTGTCTGTTCCGTCACTGCCCGCCGGATTCGATTTCACCGATCCCGCGCTCTGGGCCGACCATAGTCCCGCCGAGGAGTTCGCGCTGCTGCGCAGGACCGCTCCCGTCTGGTGGAATGCGCAGACCCCGCAGCAGGCCGCGCCCATGGACGACGACGGCTATTGGGTTATCACCCGGCACGAGGACGTCAAGGAGATCTCCCGGCGACCCGAACTCTGGTCGTCGAACATCAAGGGCTCCATCATCCGCATGCCCGCCGACTCCGAGCCCGAACAGCTCGCGCTGGGGCGCGAAGCGCTGCTGGTGAACATGGATCCGCCGAAACACACCAAGATTCGGCGGATCGTCTCCAAGGGATTCACCCCGCGCGCCATCGAGGGATTGCGTGCGGCGCTCACCGAACGCGCCCGGAAAATCGTCCGCGAGGCCAAGGCCGCGGGCGGCGGGGATTTCGTCGAGCAGGTGGCGTGCGAACTGCCGTTGCAGGCCATCGCGGAACTGCTGGGCGTGCCGCAGGACGACCGCCACAAGCTGTTCACCTGGTCGAATCAGCTACTGAACTACGACGATCCGGAATTCGCGGGCAACAATATGACCGCCAATGCCGAACTGCTGGGCTACGCCTACAACATGGCCGAACAGCGCCGGGCCAATCCGGCCGACGATATCGTCAGCCAGCTCGTGAACGCCGACGTGGACGGCGAGATGCTGGGCTCGGACGAATTCGGATTCTTCGTCATCCTGCTGTCGGTCGCGGGCAACGAGACCACGCGCAATGCCATCGCGCACGGCATGAAAGCCTTTGTGGACAACCCGGACCAGTGGGAGCTGTACAAACAGCACCGGCCCCGCACCGCGCCCGACGAGATCGTGCGCTGGGCGACACCGGTCACCGCCTTCCAGCGCACCGCCGTGCGTGACACCGAACTCGGCGGGCAGAAGATCATGGAAGGCCAAAGGGTCGGATTGTTCTACAGCTCCGCCAACTTCGATGACGAGGTCTTCGAGCGGCCCTTCGAATTCGACGTGATGCGCGACCCCAATCCGCATGTCGGGTTCGGCGGCACCGGAAACCACTTCTGCGTCGGCGCGAATCTGGCCCGGCTGGAGATCGACCTGATGTTCAATGCCATCGCCGACGCCATGCCGGACATCGTCGAGGTCGAGCCGCCGCAGCGCCTGCGGTCGGGGTGGATCAACGGCATCAAACACTGGCAGGTGCGGTACTCCTGAACCGCGGCGGTCGCCGAACCCGTTCTATATTCGTGCTTGTGACCAATCTTCGCGAGATTCCGCTGCGCACGTTGTCCGACAAGCCCACCACGCTGGCCGAACTGGCTGGCGACAAGGTCGTGCTGGTGGTCAATGTCGCCTCCAAGTGCGGGCTGACCCCGCAGTACTCGGGCCTGGTCGAACTGCAGCAGACCTACGGGCCGCAGGGGTTCACCGTCGTCGGCGTGCCGTGCAACCAGTTCATGGGCCAGGAGCCGGGCACGGCCGAGGAGATCGCCGAATTCTGTTCGGCGACTTACGGTGTCGACTTCCCGCTGCTGGAGAAGAGCGACGTCAACGGTGAGGGGCGGATTCCGCTGTACACCGAACTGACCGCCACCGCCGATGCCGCCGGGGAGGCCGGGGACATCCAGTGGAACTTCGAGAAGTTCCTGGTCGGGCGGGATGGGGCGATCCTGGGTCGCTTCCGCCCGCGCACCGAGCCCAAGGATCCGGCCGTGACCGGTGCCATCGAGGCCGCGCTCTAATCGAAAATCGGCCGTGCGCGGCGGCGATACCGCACCGCGCACGGCTGCTGCAGCTGCACCACCATCTTGGAATGGTCGTTGCGGTAACTCATGGCTGGCTGTGCCAGCTCGAATTCCCAGTCCCGCAGCAGGATCGAGAAGATCGCCTGCAACTGCATGAGCGCGAAGGCCGCGCCGACGCAGCGGTGGCGGCCCGCGCCGAACGGAATCCAGGTCCAGCGGTTGGTCAGATCCTCCTGATTCGGGTCCAGGTAGCGGGCGGGGTCGAAGCGCTCGGGATCGGGGAACGACTCCGGAATCCGGTTGGAGACAGCGGGACTCGCGGCTACCAGGTCACCGGGGGCGATGCGGTGGCCGCACACCTCGAACTCCGCGCGGGCCACGCGCATGAGGATGATCAGCGGCGGATGCAGTCGCAGGACTTCTTTGAGCACCGCTTCCAGGTTCGGGATCCGGCGTAGGGCGTGATAGCTCACGTCGGATCCGTCGGCGTAGAGCGAATCCAGCTCGGCGACAACGGTGTTCAGAGTATCGGGGTGCCGCAGCAGCTCGATGATCGTCCAGGCCGCGGTGCCGGATGTGGTGTGGTGCCCGGCGAACATCATCGAGATGAAGATGCCCGTGATCTCGCTGGGGGAGAAGCGGAGGTTGCCCTGCTCGTCGGGGATCGACACCAGCACATCCAGCATGTCCCGATCGTCCTGGCCCGTCGCGGGATTCGCGAGCCGCCCGGCCATGATGTGGCGGACCCGCTTCACCAGCTCCCAGCGCGCCTCGTCGCGGCGGCGGAAACTCTCGATGGGCGCGTAGGGGTCGACGTAGCAGTAGGCGTCGGTGCCGCGCTCCAGCTCGTGGTACAGGTGCGCGAAACGGCCGTCGAGCTCCTCGCGGAACTTGGTGCCTATGAGGCAGGCCGAGGACGTGTAAATGGTGAGTTCCGCGAAGAATTCGAGGAGATCGATCTCGCCCTCGTCGCCCCAGCGGGACAGCATGCGGTCCACCTCGCGGGCGATGGTGATGGCGTGGCCGCGCATCTGCTCGGCACGCAGCGCGGTGTTGTGCAGCATCTCCTTGCGACGCTCCGGCGGCGCGTCGAAGACCACGCCCTCGCCGAAGATCGGTTTCATGAACGGGTAGGCCGCCGCCTGATCCAGTTCGTCATCACCTGCGCGGAAGAAGAATTCGCTGGCTTGCGCGCCGGTCAGCAGGATGACGTCGCGGTCGGCCAGCCGGAAGGAGCCGATGTCACCGCATTCCCGACGGACCCTTGCCATCAGCGCGATGGGGTCGGTGCGGAACTCCTCGAGATGGCCGTGTTCGTGCTCGCCACCGGATACCGCGCGCGGTTGGGTCATGTGCGACCTCCCGGATAGACGCCTGGCTGTTCAGCCTGTCAGCTTTTCAGCACCCGCAGCGCGGATTTCTCCATGCGGTCGGCAATTTCGGCGTAGGAGGCGTAACCCATGCCCGCGCGCACCAGTGCGCCTGCGTAGATCATTTCGAGCGTCTCGACGAGTTCCGGATCCGCGTCGGGGCCGAGCGCATCGATCAATCGCCGCCGGATCTCACCGCCGATGCGCAGACGCAGATGTGCCACATCGGGGTCGGTGCCCAGCAATGCGGACGTGACTGCGCCCGCCAGCGTCGGCTCGTCCGCCATCAGCAGGGCGATCTGGCGCAGCACCGCCAGCACCCGTGTGGTCGAGTCCGGCTCGGTCCCGGCGGGGGCGTCCGTCGCGGCCAGCCGCCGCCAGAACATCTCCGCCACCAGGTGTTCCTTGGAGGAAAAATAGGTGTACGCGGTAGCCGTACCCACCCCGGCCTGCGCCGCCACCATGCGCACGGTGAGGCCCGCGAAACCCTCGCGTGCCAGCACATCCATGGCCGCCTGCGTCAACCGGTCCACGGTATCGGCCTGCTTCTGCGTGAGCCGCCGGCGAGTGGCCTCCATGCTCACCGCTGAGCGGTCGGAAAGGGGATCAGACACGTGTCCGGATGCTACTATGGCCGAGCGCGCCTAGCAACTCGCGGTATGCGTGAACCGCATGAATGAGTGCGCTGGAGAAAGGCTTTCGAATGACCTCCCCCGTGCTCATCGTGGTGCGCCGCGAATTACCGGCACTCATCGAGCAAATGGGTGAAACGCTGCCCGCGGACGAGGGTCGGGCCTTGAATGAATCCCTTCGGGCCTATGTGGGCAAGGGTGCGATTCTCGAAATCACCAGCCGTTCGGATGAATCTCCGGTCGTCGACGAAAACGACGCCCGCGACTGGCGTACGCCACTGCGCCTGCTCCTGATCGCGGACCTGGACTCCGATGCGACCGCCGACCGCGCGTATGACGACTGGGTCCACTGGATCGCGGGTGGCGGGCTGCTGGCCCTCCGCAACGCGGACCACCTCTTTCGGCGGGCGACCGCCAGTGGAAAGTTCCGGGACCTGGGTGCGACCGGCAGTCTCCACCTTCTTCAGCGCACAGCTGCATGTGGATGATCAATCAGCTTATTTGCTAGATGTTTTCGCTGCGTGTTGCTCGAATCATGCTGTCGTGTCGCATGATTCGAAACTATTATCGATTGTATGAGTGATATCGCAGATGAGATCGCTGCCGCCAATGAGTTGGTGACGCGTCTCCGCGAGGTGCACTCGGAAATAGCTGCACTGCAAGCCGAAGAGACCGCGTTGATGACCGGGCTCTACCACCTGCGCCGTGCGCAGCAACTCGATCTGGGCGTGAGCAACCTCAACGCGGGTGAGGACACCGCCACCGAAATCGGTATCGCGCTGAAGGTTTCGCAGGCTTCCGCCGACGGCCTGATCGCGCTCGGCCTGGATCTCGAGAACCGCTGCCCGACCACCCGCGAAGCCTTCGCGCAGGGCCGTATCGACCTCGCTCAAACCCGCGCGATCAGCAAGTCGCTGACCAACGCCTCCGACGAACTGCTCGCCGATCTGGAACCGAACCTGGCCGCCTACGCGGAAAACGCTGACCCGCAACGTATCCGCCGTACCGCTCGCCGTCGTCTGCTCGAAGCCGACCCGGCCGGTCAAGCGGCGCGCCGCAAGGCCGCGGAGGCTGACCGCTACGTCAGCATCACCGCCCACGATGACGGTACCGCCTTGCTCGATGGTGTCCTGCCCGCCGCCGGTGGCCAAGCCGTGTACGAGCGCCTGCGCGAGATGGCGTCCGGTCAGTGCTGCGGCAAGGACCCGCGCACCGTCGCTCAGCGCCGCGCGGATGCCCTCGTGGCGCTCGCCGACGGCTCCGGTCGTCTGGTGTGCCAGTGCGGCCAGGCCGAGTGCCCGCGCGCCGTTGTCGGTGAGACCCCGGTCGCGCGTAAAGCCCTTGTGCAGGTGGGCGTCTCCGCCGAGACACTCGCCGGTTTGCAAGACAACCCGGCCCTGCTGTCCGGTCTTGGCGCGATCGACCCCGATCTGGCGCGTCAGATCGCCCGTCACGCCCGTTTCGAGGTCATCACCGCCGACACGACGTCCGCTGCTGTTGCGGAAACCGGCTCCGCCGCCCCGGCTACACCCACCGCCACAGTCGCCACCACTGGCGGAAAACCAGACCCTGATACCGAACTGCGCTACCGGCCCGGGGCCCGCACCGCCCGGCAAGCTCGCGCGATCGACGGGATCTGCCGCGCGCCGGGCTGCCACATCCCTGCCGCTGCCAGCGATCTCGACCACCAAGACCGCTTCGACCACACCAACCCGGCCCTCGGTGGTCACACCACCACCGACAATCTCGGGGCACGATGCCGTCGTCACCACCGCCTCAAGACATTGGCCGACAATCACGCCAACGGCTGGACCGTGCGCCATCACCCCGGTCGGGTCGTCGAATGGTGTACGCCCACAGGTGATTCGGTCGCGACCGAACCCGAAGGCAGCCTCTACCTCTTCCCCGCCACCGTCGTGCCGCCGGTCACCGCCGACGGTGTTCCGGACGCTGAGCCGACCGGGTCGATTTTCGATCCGGGGGTCGCGGTCAACATCATGACCGAGCTCGTCCACGTGTACACGACCCCGGAACAACGCCGCCAGCAGGCACGCGCCCGCGCTTCGCGACGGGCTGGGATCAACATGTGATTCGGCGGCTCGAGGCCAGGTAACTCGGGGGGAAGACTACTCACGTGATTGCGCCGCAACAGGATTGCGTCGCGGTCGAATGCACCGGAAGTGTGGTTGCGTCGCCTGCCCTACCGGACTTTCGCTGACGCGACTTGGGAGCCGTTGACTCGCCTACCGGCCCACGGACTGCACGGATCACCTTTTAGAGACAACATTCAAAGACAAAGGGATTGGTTCTATTACTTGTGTTTGTTGTAGGCGCGCATGTAGTCGAGTGTGTGGGGTGGGAAGAGTTCTAGGGGGAGGATGAGGGGGTTTCGTTGGCCGAGGAGTACTGCGCCATGGCGGATTCGGATCGGGGTCAGGTGGTCGTAGGGGATGCGGTCTCGTTCGTTGCCTAGGTTGATGTCGAAGGCGTCGGGGCCGAAGCGGGTGGATAGTCGAGTGCCCGGAGGCATATGGAATGTCTTGGCGGTGGCGAATTTTCGCGCCGTGAAGGTTCGGGTTATGGCCACCACGATCGAGAATGCGACCAGTGCGAGGACCGTTCTCCAGAATGCTTCGTGGCTTCGGATCAAGGCCAGGGCCGCGAGGTAGGGCGTGCCGAACACCAGGGCGAGCATGAGGTAGCCGTTGGTGTTGTCGCGGCGGCGGGCACGAGCCAAGCGACGGGCGGTGCCTTCCTTCATGATGAAAACGGCCGTCGGGTCGGTCAGTGGCGCGGTCGGTGGTAGTGGTGGGTGCGTCGCGGGTACGGGACCTCCGTTGAGCGCGGGCGCGATATTCCTGATCGCCTCGATCGCGTGGTCGGGGAATAGTTCGCGCGGATAGACCTGGCTCCGCGGGCGTTTGGCGATTCCGACTACCACTGCCTTGGATCCGACTCTCAGCGCGGTGATGTGCTGGTATCGGACCCGTAGATGATGACCTTCGCCGGTTTGCAGTTCGAACGCATCGGAATCGAACCTGATCGACTGGACAGTGCCGGGCGGCATGCTGGCCGAATACGCTGCCCGCGCTCGTTCGACGTCCCCGCGCCCTCGGCGAATCGCCCGGGCCAACAGCCATACCAGCAGCAGCACCCAGATCGAACCGCCGATCACTCCCCACGTGAAATAGATCCACCCGACCGTCGGTACCCCGAGAACGATCATCTTGATGATCCATCCCGATTGGCGGAGGGGCGGTGTATGGAGCGCCACCGCGTCTGCCGCTATGGCATCGTTCGATTCCGTACTGGAGATGAATATGACTGTGGGATTTTCGAGCGGGAGCATGTCCGGCAGCGGGCTCGCCCAGAGTGTCGGATCATGTTGTGCACCACGCGAACTGGAATACCGATAAGGATATTCGATCACCTGTCGACCTCAGCGCTTGACGACGATTCGCGAGTTGATCGCGCACATGTGAGCAAGGGCGTGGTCCGGGATCAGCTCTCGCGGGCAGACGCTGGTGTCGGAGGTGGCAATGACCGCGATTGGGCCGCGCCGCGTTATTGAGCGGATCGCTGAGTAGGGGGTGCGGGTCCATCCGTCGGAGTACTGAAAGTCCATCGCGTCGGAGCCGTAACGGGCGGTCAAGGGGCCGCCGGGGGGTACAGCGTGGGCGTAGGACTGGCTTGTCTGCCGGAAGGTGATGATGGCTGCCAGGGTTAGGAATCCCGCGACTACCGCGAGGAGGGCGAGGGCTACGGTGAGCCCCAGTTTGTTGTGGGCTATCAGCGCGATTCCCAGGGGCATGCCTGCGAGGATCGCGGCGGTGGGTAATAGCGGGCGCAAGGCGTGGGGCGTATAGGCGCGAGCCATTCTGCGGGCTGTCTCGGGCGTGGGAACGAAAGTTGCGGTCGGGTTGGTGATGGGCGGGATCGGCGGCAGTTCGGGCACCGTTGATTCGGCCGCCGGTCCTTGAACCTGCCTTGTCCGGAGGAGTTCGATACCCCAGTCCGGGAATAGTTCTCGGGGAAATGCCAGCAGGCCGCTTCTGTAGCGCATCACGACTACATCAGGGCGATCGGTGTATACGGATCGAATTTCGCTGTAGTACATCCTCGTACGGCCGCGTCGGCCACTGCCGTCCAGTGCGTCCGGTCCGAATCGGATGGCGGTCACGGTGCCGGGCACGGAGGTCTTCGCGGCGAGTGCGGTGTACTTCCGGCGCAGACGCCCCTGATCCAGAGGGCGGGTTACCAGGGCGGTGACCAGGACTATGGCGCCGAGGATCGCGCCGGGGCGTCCCATGAAAAGCGCGATCACTCCTGCGATGCCACCCCACAGCAGCACCGTCCACATCCAGAAGGTCGGGGTGCGCAGCAATCGGGCGGCCAGTGCCTGGTCTTGCTCCCAGCCCGGATAACGCATCGGGCTGTCTTCAACTCCACTCACCCGGCGAAGCCTAGGGGTGGGGGTGGGTCTTTGCAGACCCACCGGTTTCATGGGGTCAGGGCTTGGTCAGGCCGAGGGGGACCAGTTTGTCGGAGAGGCGGTCCAGGTAGGCGAGGACTTCGGGCTCCGGCTTGTCGGGGAGGCCGTAGAGGACGTCGGTGACGCCTGCTTCGGACCAGGCTGCCAGTTGGTCTGCGTTGGGTTTGAAGGCTAGGGCTACTACGCGGGGTTTGCCTTCGCGGCCTGCTTCTTCCCAGTGCTTCATCAGGAGGCTGGTGGAGGCGGAGACGTCGGATTCGGTGGGGGTGGTGATCCAGCCGTCGGCGGAGCGGGCGATCCATTTGAAGGTCTTGTCGGTGCCGCCTGCGCCGATGAGGAGGGGGATGTGGGACTGGGTGGGTTTGGGGTAGGCCCAGCTGGGGCCGAAGTTGACGAAATCGCCTGCGTAGGAGGCTTCTTCCTCGGTCCAGAGGGCGCGCATGGCTTCGATGTATTCGCGCAGGACGGTGCGGCGCTTGTTGCCGGGGACGCCGTGGTCGGTCAATTCGTCGGTGTTCCAGCCGAATCCGGCGCCGAGGGTGACGCGGCCGCCGGACAGGTGGTCCAGGGTGGCGATCGTCTTGGCGAGGGTGATGCAGTCGCTTTCGGTGGGAAGCGCTACGGCTGTGGACAATTCGATGCGCGAGGTGACGGCCGCGGCCGTGCCCAGCGCTACCCACGGGTCCAGCGTGCGGGTGTAGCGGTCGTCGGGGAGGTCGGCGGTGCCGGTGCCGGGGTGGTTGGCGGTGCGCTTGACCGGGATGTGGGTGTGTTCGGGGACGAAGAAGGAATCGAAGCCGCGGTCTTCGGCGGCTTTGGCGGCGACGGCGGGGGTGATGCCGCGGTCGCTGGTGAACAGGACGATGCCGAAACGCATGGGGGAGAGTCCTTTCAGAGCTGCTTGGCGGCGGAGATGCCGGCGCGGCGGCCGTAGAAGCTGCCGTCGCCGAGGGAGCAGCCGGAGGCGTAGCCGCCCGCGCAGATGCCGGAGGTGACGCGGCCCGCGGCGTACAGGCCGGGGATGGGGTCGCCGGAGACGTGCAGGACTCGTGAGTCCAGGTCGGTGCGCAGGCCGCCGAGGGTGAAACCGCCGGTGTAGCCGCGCAGGTCGTACGCGCCGAGAGGAGTGCGGATGGGCTTCACCCATTCGGTCTTCTTGTTCAGGAACGGGTCGTTGCCTTGGGCGGCGTGATGGTTGTAGAGGTCGATGGTGGACTGCAAGGTGTGCTCCGGCAGGCCCATATCGCTCTCCAGTTCGGCGACCGTCTCCGCCACCCACGTGGGGGCGATGCGCAGGAACGACAGCGAGGATTGGGTTTCCATCGCCTCCTCCAGCGCGATCTCGTCGATCACCAGGTACGCCTGGTTGTCCTGGTTCTGCAACACTGCCTGGCCCATGCGGCCCGCGTAGGTGTCCTCGGTGATGAAGCGCTGGCCGCGGCCGTTCACCAGGATGCCGCGGGCCACCAGCTGGGGATCGACGACCAGGGCCACTTCGGTGGCGTCCATGTGCGCGAGATCCGCGCCGAGCGCCTGTGCCACCTGGATGCCGATGCCGTCGTGTTCCTCGACGGTGGCGGTGGGGCGGCCGAGGATCTTGGGGGCGTACTGCTCCACCATCGCGTGGTTGTAGGCGAAGCTGCCGGTGGCCAGGACGACGCCGCGGGTGGCGCGGACGTTGACAGGCTTGCCGTAGCGGGTGGCGGAAACGCCTACGACGCGGCCGGTTTCGTCGACGATGAGGCGGCGCAGGCGGACGTCGTATTCGTGGCGCACGCCGAGCTCTTCGGCCCGCTGGGCGAGGGGCTCCATCAGCATGTAGCCGCCGCCCTTCTCACCCAGCTTCTTGTCCTTGGTCCAGGCGAGGTGGCCGCGGGGCGCGGGCGGGACCAGATCCTTGAAGGGCGCGGAGTTCTCGCCGCCGGAGTACATCAGGCCCTGGTCGCCGGGCGGCTCGTAGCCGGGCTCGCCCCAGAACTCCTCTTTGAACGGGACACCGTGGGCGACCAGCCAATCGAAGTGGTCGACGCTGCCCTGGCAGTAGTCGTGGATCTTGGCCTTGTCCACGCCGGGGCCGAGGGCGGCGGTGAGGAACGCCTCCATGTTCTCGACGGTGTCCTCGAAGCCGAGCTTCTTCTGCAAGGCGGTGCCGCCGCCCAGATAGATGAAGCCGCCGGACATGGCGGCCGCGCCGCCCCAGCCGCCGGTGCGTTCCAGGACCAGGACGTCGGCACCCGAATGGGCGGCCTCGATGGCCGCGCAGACTCCGGCGATGCCGAAGCCGACGACCACCACATCGGCCTCGTGGTCCCAGGTTTCGACCTCGCTGGCCGAAAGCGGCCGGACGGTTGCGGTATCCGCCATGTCTGTGAATTCCTTACTGCGGGTAGGGATTACTTCTTCTTGTCTTTGGCCAGTGTCTTGCGAATCGCGCCGTCCAGCTTGGTGGCCGCGGGCCAGCCCACATAGTGGGCCAGGAACACCCCGATCTCGCGCAGTTGATCCGCGTCCAGCTCGCCGTTGCGCAGGGCGGCGCCGACCTGGATCTCAGCGATCTCCGCATTCCCTTGCGCGGTAATGGCTCCGAGCAGCAGCAGCCGCCGGTCGCGCAGGGACAGGCCGGGGCGATTCCAGATGTCGGCGAACAGGTGGTCGACGGTGACCTCGTAGAACGGGTCGCCTTCCAGGTTCGGGAGGTCGAATCCGTAGACCTCGGACATCTTCTTCAGGCCCGCCTGGCGGATCTCGGAGGGCTGCTGCTCGGTCATGACTGCTCCTTTGCGATCGGGCCGGGACCCACGCCGAGTCCGTCGCCCAGGTCGTGCAATGCGTGTTGTGCCAGTGGCAGATTCACATCCAGCCGGGTGGCGAGATCGAGGGCCAGCGACAGGTCTTTTTCGCCGAGGTCGCGCACGTGGCCGAGGATGGGGTACCAGAAGTCGTCGGGTTCGACGGGCGCGGTGGTCTTGCGCAGCATGATCGCGCCGGGGCCGCCGGTGTGCGAGTCGGAGTGGCGGACCACCTTGCCGAGTGCGGCGATATCGAGTCCTGCGGCCTCGGCCAGCCGCTGGGCTTCCGATGCCGCGGTGAAGGCGACGAAGTGCAGCAGGTTGCGGGCCAGCTTCATACGGGTGCCCGCGCCTACGTCACCGGCGTGGATCACCAGGGATCCGAAGCGGGAGAACGGGTCCCGGACGGTCTCGAAAGCGGTCGTACTGCCGCCCACCATGACGGCCAATGCGCCGCGCTGGGCCGCGGGTGCGCCGCCGCTGATGGGGGCATCGACGAATTCGATACCGTGCGAAGCGCATTCGGCGGCCAGCTCGACAGCGGTTTGATCGCTGATTGTCGAATGGACCGCCACTACCGTGCCGGGTTTCGCGGTTTGCAGCAGGCCGGTTATCACCGTGCGGACCTGGTCGTCGTCGAGGACGACGATCGAGATGACGCGGCAGGATTCGGCCAGTTCCGCCGGGGAGTCGGCGGCCGTCGCCCCGGCGTCGGTGAACGGTTGCACCGCATCCGGGCGCATATCGCAGACGACCAGCCCGCCGGGCCAGTCGGTCAGGCGCTGGGCCATCGGCGCGCCCATATTGCCGAGGCCGATGAAACCGATCGGGAAGTCGCTCACGACCGGAACACCTGCCCGCCATCGACATTCAGGATCTGTCCGGTCACCCAGGCCGCGTCGTCGGACAGCAGATACAGGCAGGCCCCGACCATGTCCTCGGTAGTCCCCAGCCGCTTCAACGCCATCTGCTTGACCAGCTGATCGACGAACTGCTCCGGCACGATGCTGCGGGTGGCCTCGGTATCGGTCGGGCCGGGCGCGATGGCGTTCACCCGGATCTTGGAGTGGCCGAGTTCGTGCGCCAATTGCTGTGTCAGGCTGTTGATTCCGGCCTTGGCCAGGCCGTAGAAGCCGGAGTAGGTCCAGGCGGCGGTGGAGGACTGGTTGACGATCGAGCCGCCGCCCGCTTTGGCGATGTGCTTGTGCGCGGCGCGGGTCATGTTCAGCGCGCCGTCCAGGTTCACGGCCATGAACTTCTTGTAGTAGTCCCAGGGGACGGTGAGCAGGATGTCGAGTTTCATGTCGCCGTAGATGGCGGCATTGTTGACCAGGTGATTGATGCCGCCGAACTCGGCGACGGTGAAATCGACGACCGCCTTGGCGGATTCGGGGTCGGCCACGTCGAGCTGGGCGAAGACGGCGGTGCCGCCAGCTGCGGTGATCTCCTTGGCGGTGGCCTCGCCCAGCTCGCTGTTCAAATCGGCGACAACGACTTTCGCGCCCTCGGCGGCGAGGGCCTTCGCGTAGGCCGCGCCGATACCGCGCGCGGCCCCGGTCACGATGATCGACCTGTCGGTGAAACGGCTCATGTCGGTACTCCTCAGCAGCCGGTCGCGATGAGTTTGGTCTCGGTGTATTCCTCGAAGCCGAGGACGCCCATTTCCCGGCCGATGCCGGACTGCTTGTAGCCGCCGAAGGGCGCGTCGGCCGAATACCAGATGCCGCCGTTCACGCTGAGCGTGCCGGTGCGGACGCCGTTGACCACGGTGCGCAGGCGTTCCGGATCCCGGCCCCAGACCGAACCGGACAGACCGTAGGGGGAATCGTTGGCGATGCGGACGGCATCCGCGTCGCCGTCGAACGGGATGACGGTGAGGACGGGGCCGAAGATCTCCTCCTGGGCTACCCGGGAAGAGTTCGGCAGGCC